>JAUXTZ010000320.1 GCA_030681095.1 Burkholderiales bacterium | reverse complement strand
AGATCGCGTCCCATGCGCCGCAGCGCGGTGTCCGCAATATCGGTCATCTCCGCGCGCCGCGCGGTATCGACATAGCCCTGCACCGGCAGGCGGATAAACATTGCCACCACCGAGGCAAGGATGCTGGTGAGCACGATCACGACAACCATCTCGATCAGGGTGAAGCCGCGATAGAGAAGATGGCTTTTAGTGCGCATTTGCCGGTTATGGTCCATATGCAGTCCGGTAGCCGGCTAGCGCAACGGAGACGCCATCCGGCCCGGTCACGGTCACGGTGATTAATCTTGCGTTACCGGAAGCGCTGGTAATGAGACTCGTCGCCGGGCCTAAATCGGCGTTCGCGATAGTCACGGCAACGCTATATGCGGTGAGGCCGGTAATCGGTGTCAGGGGGTCATCGATGGGATAGATGCCGCTCGTTGCAAAGCCGTTGTAATCGCCAATATCGTCAAAGGATTGACGATTCGCTTGGGTTGAAGCACCGCTGAAACCGCCAGATGGATTGTTGAAATCGTGCAGCGACACCTCCTCCAACATGGATTCCGCCACTGCAATCGCCTGCTTGCGCACCAATGGATCGGCGCTACGCTGGGTGGTGGTGCTCATGACTCCCAGCACGCCCGCCAAAGCGGTGGCCACGATCACGATAAACACAACCGCCTCGACTAAGCTGAAACCGCGATCACGTTGCGAGCGTAAGCCCCTACTTGTGCACATAACCCGTCTCCCGTTCCACCACGATCTGTCGCGGGGCGGCATCACCGCTGATGCTAAGCGTGGTTAGCACATTAGGTGCAGGTTGGCCCAGGCTGTTGAAGTTAAAACTGGCGACCGTTATCGCAATGCCTGCAGGGATGTTCAATACAAAATTATCGCTACCGCCCGGGTTTGCAACACTTGTTGCACACCCTGCGTCGTAGCATAAAGCAAGCGTAGTAGCGCTGGTGACCACAAACACATTTGCTCGCTGCGCCACGGCCACTTTCTGCGCATAACGAATCGCGCTTATCGCCGCCTCGTGAAAACGCGCCGCATCAAAGGTCGATTGCGTAAAAAAACGTGGCGCTGCAATGAGCGCCACGATGCCGACGATGACGATGATGACGATCAGCTCAATGAGGGTAAACCCCTTATTTTTACCTACGTCACGCATTGTGTCAGCGGCCTAGTTCCGCATTGCTTAACCTGATTAAGTGCAAGTGTTGACCACCGCCGTAATGGTCGGCGCATTCCCGAGCACAGCAGGATTTGTATAGGTGAAAGTACAAGTCCCTGCCGTTGCGCCTGGAACAGCGATTGTAATGGCGCCGCCAGCGACCGCGCTGCCAGCCCCAACCGTGTAATCCGTCACCCCCCCAGTATTAATCTGAGCAGCGGCAAGAATGCCCGCAACATTTGCCGTTGGGTACCCATTGGCCATCGTTACAGCTACACCTTCCATCGTCACGCTCGTACCAGGCGCCAAGCCTAGCACCAATGATCCCGCACGCGCCAATGCAGAGGCTGACCGCACAGCACCAATCGCACCATTCAGGCTGGCTTGGCGAGCTTGAACTTGCACCCCCATAAACCGAGGCAAGGCCGTCGCCGCCAAGATGCCCAGAATCACAATCACCACAATCAATTCAATCAAGGTAAAACCACGTTGGTTTCGCATTTGTCTCTCCTTAGGTAAACCATTTAAACATTCCGCCCAACAGGCTGGTGAAAGCGCCCTGTGATGCAACATCACAATCCGCCCTTTCAACAGCCAGCTAAACCCTGTTTCAAGATACAGCAATAAGCGTGCCCAAAGGCACCCACCACCCTTTAAAACCACCGATAGGGTTCCGTCATGGCCAGGATCACACCATTAACCTCCTGTTTATCGGCATTTTCCCGGCCCGCTTGAGCCGCACGCGCATACACCACTCGCACTGCATAGCGCACTTCTTTACGACCTTGCTTATTCGGCGCGAAATGCCCGCCGCGCGCAACGACATACACCAACTGCCGATCTTTCAGGTCGTAATACCAGTTGCCTTTGGCTACCTCGCCTGCCTGCGGCGCAAAGCGGACACCCACGTAATTCGCCGGCTGCTCCGCCAGCCAGTCCATCGGGTTGTCTTGCCCTAATGCGGCAATATCTGCCGTTTTTCCTTTCAACAAGCGGTCGGCAATTTGCAAATGTAAGCCGCTGCGTAGCGTGCCCGCCAGTTGCTCCATCGCCGCTTTCTCGGCCGCTTCTTGGTAAAACAGCACTCGATCCAGCAACACCGCACCCAGGGTGCTGATAATGATGATTACCACCAAGAGTTCGATTAAGGTGAAGCCGTGTAGACGACGCAACATCATTTCTTCATCGCCACCGAACCCAAATCCCAGATCGGCAGGAACACACCCAGCGCCAGGATCAGCACAATCGCGCCGATGAAGACGATCAAGATCGGCTCGATCTGCGCCGAGAGGTTTTTCACTTGGTATTCCACCTCGCGGTCGTACATGTCGGCGATTTCGTCCATCAACTCGTCAATAGCGCCGGTTTCTTCACCCACCGCGATCATTTGCAGCACAACCGGGGTAAACACGCCGCTGGTGACGGCGGTGCGCAAGATGGTTTCGCCGCGCTCCACGCTGTCGCGCATTTGCGTGATGCGCTGGGCGATGTAGTCGTTGTCCACTACTTGCGATACAACGGTCAGCCCTTGCACGATCGGCACGCCGCTTTTCGCCGCCAAGGACAAGCTGCGCGCGAAACGGGCAAGCGTGGCTTTTTTTACGATATCGCCCCCGATGGGAATATGCAGCTTGAATTTATCCCATCGGTATTTGCCGTTCTTGCTCTGGGTATAGAGGCGGAACCAGATCACCGCACCCACCGTCGCCGCCAGCATCAAGGGCCAAAAGTTCAGCATGAAGTTGGAGGTGGCGATGAGCACTTTGGTCAACAGCGGCAGCTCGGCCTTGAACCCGGCATACACTTTGGCGAAGGCCGGGATGACGAAAATATTGATCACGACCAGTGCGACGATGACGGTGATGACCACGAACATGGGATAACGCAGCGCGGCCTTTATTTGCTCGCGCGTATGACGGTCGAAATCAAGGTGATGAAACAGCCGCAGGAAAATTTCCTCCAGCCGGCCGGTCAGCTCGCCCACGCGTACCATGCTGATGTAAAACGGGGTGAACACTTGCCCATTCCGACGCAGGGCGGCGGAAAGCTCGCGCCCTGCATCCAGACTGTCGCGCAACTCTTGAATCACCTTGGCGAACGTTTTGTTGCCAGTCGATTCCTGCAAGCCCGCGAGCGCCCGCAAGATCGGTACCCCGGCGCGCAGCAGGGTAT
>JAUXTZ010000270.1 GCA_030681095.1 Burkholderiales bacterium | reverse complement strand
GTAGCGGGCACCGGCCAGGGTCAGGTCGACGACCCGGCCCGGACTTACCGGGATACCGGCCGCTGCCAGCTTGGCCAGGGTTTCGGCCGAGGCCGGTTCGGCATCAATGCCGCGGATGCCGAGCTGGTCCACCACCATGGCCGCGCCACCGCCCGTCGTGGTGACGATGCCGACCCGCCGCGGCGCCGGTTTGCCCAAGGCCAGGGGCACCCTTGATGCCAGGGGCTGGCTCTCCAGCAGCGCTTCGAGAATGCCGACCCGGGCAATGCCGCAGTCCTTGAGGAAGGCATCGGCCACGTCGTCCTCGCCGGCCAGCACGCCGGTATGGGTCACTGCCATTTCGGCCGCCGCTGCCGAACGACCCAGTTTGTAGGCGATCACCGGTTTGTGACGTTTGGCCGCCTCGACGGCAAAGGCCCGCAGCGCGGCGCCATGGTTCAGGCTTTCGAGAAAAAGAACGTAGCCGTCGATCCCGGGGTCGTCCAGTGTCGCGGCACAGATCTCGCCGATGCTCAGATCCACCTCGTTGCCGACCGATACCAGGCCGGCGAAGCCGACGCCCCGGGCCCGGCCGCGCGAAACCAGGGCACCGATCATGCTGCCACTGTGCGATGCGACAAAGACCCGGCCTGTCGGAATATCCGGTTCGGCAAAGGCGGCGTTGGCCGTCAGCACCAGCCTGGCGCGCGGATTGATCACGCCAAGGCTGCTCGGACCGAGCAGGCGGATGCCGGTCTGCATGATGATGCTGCGCAGTTCCTGCTCGCGTGCCGCGCCTTCGGGGCCCGATTCGGAAAAGCCGCTGGCCAGCACCGTGACCAGCTTGATGCCCAGGCGCGCGCATTCGGCCACCGTATCGATCACGGTCCCGGTCGGCGTCAGCACGAAGACATGGTCCGGCACCTCGGGCAGGGCCGAGAGCGAGGGCCAGGCCCGCTCACCCTGGACTTCGGGGCGGCGCGGATTGACCAAGTAGACCGTGCCGGCAAAGCCGGCCTGGCGAAGGAAGCGCTGCGGCCGGCCGGCCGTCTTGGTCGCGTCGTCGGAGGCTCCGACGATGGCGACACTGCGTGGATTGAGCAGCAATTGCGCGAGATCAGAACCGATTGCCGACTGAAAAGCCATTGTATTGGATCGTTAGTGAGTGTTAGTCCATTCTCTGTCAACGACCGTCCATCGAGCAATTCGGATCTGGTGCGCAGGCATAATGAAAAGTACTTTCTGCTGAATCGGCTAATTGAACTGCGCACGAAGTCGCCCGTCTGATTGGCACGCTCCGACTGGACTGACAAGGACATGCCCCCCCGCATCCCACCACTGAATCCGCTCAGGGTATTCGAAACCGTGGCGCGCACCGAAAACCTGACCGGCGCCGCTCACGAGCTGCATGTCACGCAATCGGCGGTGAGCAGGCAGATCTCCGTGCTCGAATCCTACCTCGGGGTCGAATTGCTGCGCCGCCAGCGCCATGGCGTGAGTCTGACCCGGGTCGGCCGGGCCTATGCCGAGCAGATCGTGCCCGCCTTTGCCTTGATTGCGAACGCAACCGAGGAGTTGCTCAAGGACAACAGCCAGGACGCGCTGAAGGTGCGCACCTACACCACCTTTGCCGCCAAATGGCTGATCCCGCGCTTGCCGGATTTCCATGTCAGTCATCCCGGCATCGAGGTGCGTCTCAGCACAGCCGTTCCCGACGTGGATTTCGACCGCGACACGGTCGACATGGCCATCCAGTTCGGTGACGGTCAATGGCCCAATGTCCAGGCTGACCTGCTCTTCACGGATCAGATCGAGCCGGTCTGCTCGCCGCGCTTCCTGGCCCGGCATGCGCCCGAGCGCCAGCATCCTGAATCCCTGCTTCGCCAGCGTCTGCTTGTTTCCCACTATCGGCGCAACGACTGGGACGACTGGCTGGATGTCAATGACCTCAAGGACATGTGCGCAGGCAGCGGCCGCATGAGTTTCAGCAGCTCGGTTCTGACCCTTCAGGCCGCCGTTGACGGTCTGGGCATCGCCATCGGCCAGACCCGCCTGCTCTCATCGGACTTCGAGGCCGGCCTGCTGGTGCGTCCCTTTGCCCGGACCCGCTGGAAACCCCTGCGCAGTGAGCGCGCCTATTACCTGTTGCGCCCCTTGCACCAGCGCGAAACCCGCAAGATCCAGGTGTTCCGCGAATGGCTGCTGCAAACCGTCAAGGAGCTCCCGCCGCTGGCGGATGGACCGGCGCCGTCATCCGGGCTCATTGAACCAGTCGCATAGCAGGGCGTTGACCTCACCGAGGCGTTCGTACTGGACCCAGTGGCCGGCGCCGGCAATGAGCATGCTGCGGCGGTTCGGATGGCCCTGGGCCAGGGCTTGCGCGGCGGCAGCGGCCTGGGCCGTCGGGTCGTGCTCGCCCCAGGCCATCAGCACCGGAATTTGCAGCCGGTCCAGTGCCCGGCGCATGTCATCGCCATGGGAAATTTTCTTGCTGCGCAGCCGCGCCCGCTCGCTGGCTTCGCGGTGGATGAGCAGGGCCAGGGCATCGACGGCGCCGCGCTCGTGCAGCATCAGCTGGGCCAGGTTGTGCCGATGGGCCTCGGTCTGGGCTTCGCCGGGCGGCAACAGGCGCCAGTTCTTCAAGGGGAGCTGGCCGCGCGGCAGACCATGGCCGGTCGGCCCCAGCAGCGCCAGCCGGCTGACGCCGCCGCGCGCTGCCGCCAGGCTGGACGCCAGGATCGAACCGAAGGAAAAGGCCGCCAGCCCGATTTCCTGGCTGGGGCCGATCAGGCTGTCAATGTTCTGGCTCAAGGCTTGCACCAGCCGCTCCAGGCTGGCTGGCGCAGCCAGTTCCTGCGATTCGCCGCACCCGGGCAGATCGGGCAGCCACACCGTGTGATGACAAGCCAGCGCATCGATGTTGCGCACCCAGTGCAGCCAGCTGCCATTGCCGCCATGCACCAGAACCAGGGGCGGGCCGCTGCCGATGCGGCGCCAGCGGATGCTGGTTTTCTCAAACCTCGCCTCCCGTTCCTCGCTGCGCTTTTCAATCCCGGCGATCAGCGCCCTGGCCTGCTCCTGGCCCATGGGGACTGTCACGACTGCGTCAATCCAGACTGAGTTTTATCGATTTGATGAGCTTGCCCATCACGCCGTTTTCCTGGGTCAGAAAGGTGCGGAATTCTGCGGGCGTGCTGCTGACAATCACCGCCCCCTGGGAACTCAGTTTCTCATTGACGTCGGGTGCAGCCAGGGCCTTGCTCACTTCACGCTGCAGCTTCTCAATGATTTCTGGCGGTGTCTTGGCCGGGGCCAGCAGGCCGCTCCAGGAGTCGATCTCCACGCCCGCCAGACCGGCTTCGGCCATGGTCGGCACATCAGGCAGTTGGGGCAGCCGCCTGGTCGAAGCCACGGCCAGGGCCCGTAGCTTGCCTTCCTTGAAATAAGGGACGGAAGACAGCGAGGTCATGAAACCCATGGACACCTGGTGGCCCAGCAGGTCGTTCAGTGCCGGGGATGCGCCTTTGTAGGGAACGTGGATCAGCTGGATGCCTGCCTTCTGCTGAAGCAGCTCGCCGGCCAGATGCTGGGTGCCTCCTGCGCCGGATGAAGCAAAGCTCAGCTTGCCCGGCTCCTTTCTGGCCATGGCGATCAGCTCGGCGATGGTTTTGGCTGAATTCGGGTGGACGGCCAGAATGCTGGGCGCCGACATCACCTGGCTGATCGGCTCGAAGCTGCGCAGGGCGTCATACTTCAAATTCTTGTAGAGGTGGCCGTTGATGGTCAGGGGTGCTGCCGCCATCAGCAGCGTATAGCCGTCCGGCTCGGCCCTGGCGACTATTTCCGAGGCCAGGTTGGAACCAGCGCCGGGCCGGTTCTCGACGATGACGCTCTGTCCCAGCGCAGTCTGAAGCTTGGCCGCGATCAAACGCGCCGCCAGATCGGTCGGCCCGCCGGCAGAAAATCCGACCACGATCCTGACCGGCGCATTCGGATAGTTTGCCGCGCTGCCCTGAGCTTGCGCCAGGCCCGCCAGGCTACCTAGCATCATTGCAGCAGCGCTCAACGCTGTCCGTCTGGTAACAATTTTCATCTCTGTCTCCTTTTGGTTGTGATTGGATTGGAAATAGTCAGGCAGCCTTGGCGGGCCGCTGCGAGAAACTGCGCTCGAACACGCCTTCGGCAATCCGGTTCTTGAGCATCTCGATCGAGCCGCCGGCGATCATCCAGCCGCGAATCCGGCGCACGCAGTATTCAATGATCGATTCACGGCTGTAGCCCATGGCGCCCATGGCCTGCAACGCTTCGTTGCCGACGTCCCAGCCCGCCTGGTTGCAGGCCAGTTTGGCCATGGCCGTGCTGTGGGCGCTGGGCAGGCCGTGCTCGCCTTCCATGGCCGCCTTGTACAGCAACAGTTGCGCCGATTCAAGCTTGAGCGCCATTTCGGCGAACTTCCACTGAAGGCCCTGGAACTCACACAGGGGTCGGCCGAACTGCTTGCGGATCAGCACATGCTCGCGCGCAATGTTGAAGCAGTGGCGCCCCAGCGCCAACGAACGGGAGGCATTGCCCAGACGCTCGACGTTGAAGCCCGATATCTGCTTTTTGAAGCCGCCTGGACCGAGCAGCAGATTGGCGGCTGGAATGCGGCAGTCCTCCATGTAGAGCTGGCACCATTCCTCGCCGCTCATGAAGGCCGATGGTTCGCCTATGCTGAAACCCGGCGTGCCGCGCTCGATCAGTACCGAACCGATGCCGTCGACTCCGGGGCCGAAGCGTACGTAAATCAGGAACAGCGAAGCGTCCGGGCTATGGGTGGAAAACACCTTGCTGCCGTTGATCACGTAGTGATCGCCGTCGCGGCGGGCGCTGGTCTTGAGTTCGGTCACGGCGGAGCCGGCATCGGGCTCGGTCATGCCCAAGGAAATCAGTTTCTGGCCGCTCAGCAGCTCGGGTAGCCAGCGTGCCTTCTGCTCGGGGCTGGCGTATTCAACGAAAGTGCGGATCGGACCGAAGTTGCCGGCCTGCACGATGTCGGCGCTTTTCGGGCAAACCAAAGCCACCTCCTGGATGGCCAGCACCGCGTGCATCAGCGAGCCGCCCTGGCCGCCGTCCTGCTCGGCAAAGGCGATGCCCAGCAGGCCTTGCCCGGCCAGCAGCCGCGCCACCTCGGATGGGTAAGCCGACGAATGGGCCCGTTGCAGCGCGCCGGCCGCCAGTTTGTCTTGGGCAAAGCGGCGCACTGCGTCGGCAAAACTCGCATGCTCTTCGCTCAAATTGAAATCCATACTTTTTCCCTTAAAAACGGCTAGTAGTTTGAATTCTGACCAAATGGCGGCGCCTGAGAGCTTCAGATTGCGCACGGAGCCATGATGAAAGCTCATGGCATGGCAACAAATCGGAAGGGGCCAACCCCCGAGACTGCAGCGAATATCAACTCTGGCGGCAACCCGCCACTACAGTCACTGAAAGCACATGAAAACGACAACTCAGACCCTGGCCCAGTTTGCCTGCGCCTTGAATCAGCAGCCTCTTTCGCCCGAGGTCATCCACCATGCCAAGCGCGCCGTGATCGACTGGCACGCGGCCCTGTTGCCGGGCGCAGTCGTCGCGCCGCCGACTCTGCTGGAGCAGGCCCTGGCCGAGGACCTGGACCGTGGGCAGGCCAGCCTGGCCCTGGGACGTGCGGCCACCACGCGCACGGCGGCACTGATCAACGGCACCGCGGCCCATACGGTGGAAGTCGACGACATTTACCGCGATGCCATCTACCACCCGGGCGCCCCGACCATTGCCGCCGCCTGGGCCGTGGGCCAGGAAACCGGATCGACCGGCCTGGACGTGCTGCTCGCCGTCGTGGCCGGCTATGAGATCTCCACCCGCATCGGCGCCGCCCTGGGCCGGGCCCATTACAAGTACTGGCACAACACCGGCACCGTCGGCAGCTTCGGCGCCGCGGCCGCCGCGGCCTCGCTCTACCGGCTCGAGGCCGGCCCCTATGCCCATGCCCTGGCCACGGCAGGCACCTTTGCCGCCGGCCTGCAGCAAGCGTTCCGCATGGATTCGCTGTCCAAGCCCCTGCATGCCGGACGCGCCGCCGAGGCCGGGGTGCTGGCGGCCCAGGCGGCGCGCGCCGGGATCACCGGCTCACTTGACATCCTCGAAGGCGAGGCCGGCATGGGCGTGGCCATGAGCAACGGCCCGGACTGGCAACAGGCGGTCGCCACCCTGGGCCGCGACTTCCATATCACCCGGATGACTTTCAAGAACCATGCCTGTTGCGGTCATACCTTCGCCGCCATCGACGGCGCCCTGGCCGTTCAGGCTCGCCTGGGGGTCAAGGCTGCTGATATCGCCCAGGTGCGCATTGCCACCTATCGCCCTGCTTTGGACGTGGCTGGCTACGACCATCCGCAATCGCCGGCCGAAGCCCGCTTCAGCGTCAAGTACGTGGTTGCCACCGCCCTGCTGTACGGCAGCGTGCGGCTGTCGGCGTTCGAGCCGCAGCGCCTGGCCGACCCGGCGATCCGCGAATTGATGCAACGCATCGAACTGACGGTCGATCCCGAGCTCGACGCCGGCTTTCCGGGCCAGCGCGCGGCGCGGGTCACGCTGGAAACCCGCGACGGACGCAGCGAGCAGTACCTGCAGCCCACGCGCAAGGGCGATCCCGAGCAGCCGCTCAGCGATGCAGACCTCGACGACAAGTTCATCGAGCTGGCCGCGCCCGTGGTTGGCGCCGGCCAAGCGAAAGCTCTGCTGGCCCGGCTCTGGCGGCTGGACAGTGAACCGCATATCCGCTGGACCCCGCGCTGACCGGGCCCTTGGCTTTCGATCGCTGCAAACTGTCGCCCAGCCAGGGCTGCAAGCTTACAAAAAAGGAAACGTGAAATGTCTGTCGTGAATGCTGCCCATACACCACCGCAAGCGTGGGATGAAGTTGTTGTTCGTGTATTGAAAGAAAATCAGGTCCGGCTGATTACCTATGTGCCGGACAAGGTCCTGGCTCCGCTGATCAAGCGGCTGCACGCGGACGACTATTTCACTGTCATTGCCCCGGCTCGGGAAGAAGAGGCGGTAGGTATTGTCACCGGCGCCTGCATGGCCGGACTGCGTGGCATCGTGCTGATGCAGACGAGCGGATTTGCGACGCTTGCGAACGTCCTGGCTTCTCTCGCGGTGCCCTACCAGATCCCTCTGCTGATGATGATTTCGGAACGTGGCACGCTGGGCGACTTCCAGCTGGGTCAGGCCATCGTTTGCCGGACGATGCGGCCTGTCCTCGAGACGCTCGGCATTGAACACTATGCCATTACGCGTACGGAGGATGTCGAGTTTATCGTTGACGGGATGATCAAACAGGCCTTTGCAACCCAGGCGCCCGCGGCGATGATCCTGTCCCCGCTATTGACGAACACCCCAAAGAAGTGAGAACTGTCATGTCTGCAAATGAAATGAAATCGGCCAGCCGGGATACGGCCAAGGTCATGAACCGCTCGGATCTGACCCGCCGTCTCGTAGCGAAGCTCAACAAGGAAGAGGCTGTCATCGGCGGCATCGGCCATACCCATTTTGACCTGTGGGCCAGCGGCCAGCGGCCCCAGAATTTCTATATGCTCGGAAGCATGGGGCTGGCAGCGCCGATCGCCTTTGGCGTTGCGTTGGCGCAGCCTGAGCGCCAGGTATTTGCGCTGGAAGGCGACGGATCGCTACTGATGCAGCTCGGCGCATTGGGCACCATTGCGGCTGCCCGCCAGAAAAATCTGGCGATCATCGTTTTCGATAACGGCGTCTATCAGATCACCGGGTCGCAGCCTACGCTCACATCGCATGGCACGGACCTGGTCGCGGTGGCCAAGGGCACAGGCCTCGCGCAAAGCACCTGGGCCGCCGACGAAGCGCACTTCGAGCAACTCGTCGACCGCGCGCTGAAGGAAGACGGTCCGTGGTTTATCGCGGCGCGAACTGACGACAAGCCGCCAGCCGGCGTGACCGAACGCGATGCGGCAAAAATTCGTGGCCGCTTCATGCAAGGCCTTGGCGTAACAAAGTAATCTCGCACGACGCGACTATTGAAGGATGAATTCCATGTCCAGGCTTTTGATTGGCGGCGAATGGGTGGATGGCGAATCGATCCAGCCCCTGACGGATAAATTTACCGGGGCGGTCTACGGTGAAATGGCGCTGGCCTCCGCGGCGCAAGTCGAGGCTGCCGTCACCGGCGCAGTTGCCGGACAGGGAGCATCCCGGCTCGCGCCGTACGACAGGTTCAAGATTCTCTCCGCTGCTGCGCGGATTCTCGAAAGCCGCATCGACCGGCTGCTTGATCTGATGCGCGCTGAAGCGGGCTTCACGCGCGCCGACGGCGAGAATGAGGTTCGACGCTGTGTGCAGACGCTGGAGCTGTCGGCGGAAGAGGCAAAGCGCCTGGTCGGCGAGATGGTGCCGATGGAGGCCGCGCAGGGGGTGAAAAACCGGGTCGGCTTCACGATTCGGGGACCGCGCGGGGTGGTTTGTGCCATCACCCCATTCAATTCGCCGCTGAACACCTTGGCACACAAGGTCGGCCCGGCCCTGGCCGGCGGCAATGCGGTGGTCATCAAGCCTTCGGAGTACACGCCGCTGACGGCGGTCGAGCTCTGCAAGGTATTGATTGAGGCCGGCCTCCCCGCTGGCTTGCTGGCACTGGTTCATGGCGACGGCAGCATCATCGGCCCGCAGCTTCTGGCCGACCAGCGCATCGCCTTCTATGCATTTACCGGAAGCACCCGGGTCGGCCGCGAGATTCAGCGCGCCGCGGGTCTGCGTGGAACGCAACTCGAACTAGGCAGCATCGCCAGCACCATTGTGTGCCACGACGCCGATATCGATTTGGCGATTTCAAAAATTACCAATGCCGGATTCCGCAAGGCAGGTCAGGTATGCACTTCGGTGCAGCGACTGTTGGTGGACCGAAAAATAGCGGGCGAGTTCATTCCGAAATTTGTAGCCGCCACGCGCGCCATGAAATTCGGCGACCCGGCCGATCCGTCCACGGTGATCGGGCCGATGATCACCGTGGCGCATGCGCAGCGTGCCTCGTCCTGGATTGCCGAAGCGGTCAGTGCCGGCGCCGAGCTCCTGACCGGCGGCCGCTGCGAGGGGGCACTGCTGGAGCCTGCCGTTCTGTACCGCGTGACCGACACGATGAAGGTCGTCTGCGAAGAAATCTTCGCGCCCGTGGTCTCGATTTTAGAATTTGATCATCTCGACGAAGCCATTGCCCGTGCCAATGCGCAGCCCTTTGGCTTGTCCGTCGGCGTATTCACCTCCAATTTGCATGCCGCATTTTCTGCGGCGCGCGCACTGCGTTTCGGCGGAATTCACATCAATGAGGCATCGAGTGCCCGCGTTGATGTGATGCCGTTCGGCGGCGTCAAGGACAGCGGCTTCGGCCGGGAAGGCCCCGCCTATGCGATCCGGGAAATGACGGAGGAGCGCCTGGTCACCATCGCCTATTGACCGGCGTTTTCCATCGAAAGAGGGCCAGGAACCGAGCTTGAAATATTACCCGCCCACGCTGGGAGCAAGGCCGCACCGTCTCTGCGCCTGCCCAAACCGGCCTTGCATTGATCCCCGCAGACCACCAAGACTATGAACACCCATCCTGTTACCGACGTGCTCATCAGCGAGGTTGGCCCACGCGATGGCCTGCAGTCCGTCAAAGCCACCATGCCCACGGCGAACAAGTTCAAATGGATCGACGCGCTGGTTGCCACCGGCCTGCGCGAGATTGAAGTGTGCTCGTTCGTTCCGGCAAAACACTTGCCGCAAATGGCCGATGCAGCCGAAGTCGTGCGCCATGCGCTCAAGCACCCGGGCGTGACGGTCATGGCACTGGTGCCCAACCTGCGTGGCGCCGAGGCGGCGCTCAGGGCCAACGTGCACAAGCTGACCATCCCGGTCTCGGCCAGCGCCGCGCACTCGCTGGCCAACGTGCGCAAGACGCGGGAGGAGATGATCGAGGAGGTTCGCGCCATCGTCCGTCTGCGCGACGTGATCGCCCCGGGCGTGAAGATCGAGGCCGGCATTGCCACCGCATTCGGCTGCACCCTGCAGGGTGAGGTGCCGGAGGGCGATGTGATCTGGATGGCCAGTCAATGCATTGCCGCTGGGGCCGACGAGTCCGGCCTCTCTGACACCACCGGCATGGCCAACCCGGCGCAGGTGCGCCGCCTGTTCCACAAGGTGCGCGCCGCCATCGGCGACAAGACGGGTGCGGCCCACATGCACAACACGCGCGGCCTGGGGCTGGCCAACTGCCTGGCAGCGTATGACGCAGGCGTGCGCACCTTCGACAGTTCCCTGGGCGGCCTCGGCGGCTGCCCCTACGCCCCCGGGGCCTCGGGCAACGTGGTCACCGAAGACCTGGTATTCATGTTCGAGGCCATGGGCATTTCCACCGGCGTCGATATCGCAAAACTCATCGCCGCGCGCGAGCCGCTCAAAGCTGGCCTGCCCGGCGAACCGATCTACGGCATGACGCCCGAAGCCGGGCTGCCAAAAGGTTGGTCCCAGTGCGCATCGTCCATCGGGCTGGTGCCTGGAGCCTGAAATGACAGAACACAGTCCCCCTGAAAAGCAGCTCCCCTACGCCGGCATTCGCGTGGTGGAGTTCACCCATATGGTCATGGGACCGACCTGCGGCATGGTGCTCGCTGACCTGGGCGCGGAAGTCATCAAGGTCGAACCGATCGGCCACGGCCGGCAGGGCGATGCCACGCGCCAGCTGATCGGCTCGGGCGCGGGCTTCTTCCCCCTGTTCAACCGCAACAAGAAGAGCCTGGCTCTCGACCTGCAGTCGCCCGAGGGTAGGGAGGCCGTGCTCAAGCTGATCGCCACAGCCGACATCGTGAGTGAGAACTTCAAGCCCGGCACCATGAAAAAGCTCGGGCTGGACCATGACAGCCTGAAAACGCTCAACCCGCGCCTGATCTACGTGAGCCACAAGGGCTTCCTGCCCGGCCCGTACGATCACCGGACCGCACTCGATGAAGTGGTGCAGATGATGGGAGGTTTGGCCTACATGACGGGCCGCCCCGGCGACCCGCTGCGCGCAGGGACCAGCATCAATGACATCATGGGCGGCCTGTTCGGCGCGATTGGCGCCATGGCGGCACTCAGCGCACGCGAGAAAACCGGCCAGGGCCAGGAGGTGCAGACCGCGCTGTTTGAAAACAACGTGTTTCTCGTCGCCCAGCACATGATGCAGTACGCCGTCACGGGCAAGCCCGCAGCGCCCATGCCGGCGCGCATCTCGGCCTGGGCGATCTACGACGTGTTCAAGGTCAGGGACGGTGAACAGATTTTCCTGGCTGTGGTCAGCGACACAGCTTGGCATATCTTCTGCGACGCCTTCGGCTTTGCAGACCTGAAGGACGACCCGCGTCTGAGGTCCAACAACCACCGCGTTGGTGCCCGCGAATGGATGATGCCCCTCTTGCGCGAGCGGCTGGCGAACTTCAGCGCAGCCGAACTGAGCGCCGTGTTCGAGAAGCACGCACTGCCGTTCGCGCCCATCACCCGCCCACAGGACTTGCTGCAAGACCCGCACCTGCTGGCCACTGGTGGCCTGGCGCCCATCACCCTGCCGGACGGGCGTGAAACCAAAACCGTGCTGCTGCCCTTCACGCTGGGCGGCGAGCGCCCCGGCGTTCGGCTTTCGCCACCGAAGCTGGGTGAGCACAGCGCGGAACTGCTGGCCGAGCTGGGCTACAGCGCTTCAGAAATCGAAGCGCTCTGCAACCATTCCGGAAAAGGAACTTCCTGAAACGCCCTCGTCCCCCTGCGGAATCGTACGATCAAGCAGTTGAGGCCCGACGTCAGCAACCCCCTGCCTTATTCACCCATGCGCATAGCCATTCCAGACGACTATCAGGACTGTGTCCGCCATCTCAAGTGCTTTTCTGCATTGGCAGATCATGACGTGACCGTGTTCAACGACACGGTCAAAGACATCAAGACCTTGGCGGCGCGTTTCGCCGATGCGCAAGCCCTTGTCCTGACGCGCGAGCGCACCAGAATAACGGCTGAACTGCTTGATCAATTGCCTGGTCTCCAGATGATCAGCCAGACTGGCAAACTCGCCGGACACGTGGACCTGGCGGCCTGTACGCAGCGGGGCGTCGCGGTCGCCGAAGGCAGCGGCACAGGCTCGGCCACCGCCGAGATGACCTGGGCACTGATCATGGCCAGCCGTCGGAACCTCGTCTCTGAAGCCAACCGGCTGCGCGGCGGACTATGGCAAGGGTCGATCGGGCAGCAGCTACAGGGCCAGCGCCTGGGTATCTGGAGCTACGGCCGTATCGGGCAACAGGTTGCCGCTTATGGCAAGGCCTTCGGCATGCGGGTCTGGGTCTGGGGGCGCGTCGGGTCACGCGCCAAAGCTCAGGAGGATGGGGTCGAGCTCGCGCCTTCACGGGAAGCCTTTTTTGCCGACAGCGACGTACTCAGTCTGCATGTGCGTCTGAACGCAGACACCGCAGGCCTGGTGGGCGCAGCCGACCTCGCCCGCATGAAGCCCAGCGCACTGGTGGTCAATACCAGCCGGGCCGAATTGATCGCACCGGGCGCCCTGGTGCAGGCGCTGCAGCTTGGCCGACCCGGATTTTCCGCCGTCGACGTCTATGAAGACGAGCCCGTGCTTGGCGCTGCGCACCCGCTGCTGCGACTTCCGAATGCGCTTTGCACGCCGCATCTTGGCTATGTCGAAACCGATAACTACGAGCGTTACTTTGGTTTGGCGTTTGCCCATGTCAATCACTTCGCTGCCGGCCGGCCGACGGGCCTCGTCAACCCCGAGGTGATGCAACAGCTCCGGCGATAGCGGCCCTGTTGAGACCCGGGTTTTAGTCAGCCTGTGTTTCTTACAATAGGGGCATGACCTTTCTAGACATGCTGGGCGCCGCAGAACGCCAGAACCAATCGATGCTGTGTGTGGGCCTGGACCCGGAACCGACGAAGTTCCCGGGCAAGCTCAGGGGCGACTCCAACAAGATCTACGACTTCTGCGCGGCCATCGTGGACGCCACGGCCGATCTGGCCATCGCCTTCAAGCCGCAGATCGCCTACTTCGCCGCGCACCGCGCCGAAGGCCAGCTCGAACGCCTGATGGAACACA
>JAUXTZ010000266.1 GCA_030681095.1 Burkholderiales bacterium | reverse complement strand
TGGCGGCCAGGGCGAGGATGGCGACGGCAAACACGCGCCAGTACGGGGTGACGTACTTGAGCAGTCGAAAGTAGAGATCCTTGCTGGAGAGTTCGTGAGGCATTCGGCGGCGGCTGAGGCGGGCGCTTGAAAAATGCGGATTATACCCCGGCGCGCGGCATCAACTCGCCGTACAGTCGGAGCAAGTTGTCAGCCATGGTCTGCATGCCATATTCGCTGGCCAAGCGACGGGCTTGCTCGCCCAGTGCGGCGCGATGATTTTTATCCAGCAACGTCGTCATCGCCGCCCCGAGCGCACTCGTGTCCAATGCATCCACGACCAAGCCCGCGTGGGCCAGCAATTCAGCCGCGCCGCAATGGGTGCTGGTGATCACCGGCAGCCCACACGCCAGTGCTTCGAGCGCGACATTGGGAAAAGGGTCGTACAGCGTGGGCAACACCAATGCATCGGCCGCGCCGTAATAGGGTTTCACCTCTTGTTGCGGGCCGAGGAAGCGCACCCGATCAGCGATGCCCAGTTGTTTAGCCAGGCGCGAGTAGTAGCGGGCGCGGCGATCATGCCCTACCACGGCGAGATAGGCGGCGGGTGGCAAGGCGCGCAAAGCGGCCGCCAGCCCTTTGCGCTCGAAACCGGATCCGACGAAAAGAAAAAGCGTGGCGTGCTCGGGAATGCCGAGTTGCGTGCGTATCGGCTGGCGATGCAGATCTTTTAAGTGTGGATGAAACGCATCTAAATCCACCCCGCTGTAAATCACATGCAGTTTTTTTTCCGCCACGCCGAAGTGGCGCACGATTTCTGCTTTCATCATGCGCGAATTGCAGATCACGGCTTTCAGTTGGGGCGAAGCAAATAGCCGGCGTTCGGCGGCGAGCGTGTAGCGATGGTAGGGATTTAACCAAACACCTAAGCGGCTGAAGGGGCCGAGGACACGGCTGCGCTGCGCGAGCCATTCACGGTGTACCCCATCGCCCGCGCGATAAATATCGCAGCAGGCGATGCGCTCATGCGACTGCACCAAGTCGAAATTGTGCCGGGCCAGGGTGCGGCAGACGCAGCGCGCAAAGCTCCAGTCACGCCACAAGCTGCCCAGATAAAACGGATTACAAATCAGCGCGCCGCCGCCTCCTTCCCATTCGCGCGTCACCAAAGTAATCGATGCGCCTTGTGCCTTAAGTGCGTCCATGGCGCGGGAAACAAAACGCTCCGCCCCGCCGAACGGGGTATAGCGCTGGCGGATGAGGGCGAGCTTAAGCGGGGTAGTCACGGAAGTGTGGCTTACCAACTGGTGCGGACGTGCCGGTAGGCGCGGATTTTTTCGTCCGAAGTGACAAGCAAGGCGCCATAACGGCGCGCCATGGCTACGATTATCCGGTCGGCTGGATCCTTGTGGAAGGGCTCGGGAAGCTCGGTGCTCGCAATCGCGTCATCGGCGGAGAGCGGTTCGATTGCAATGCCGGGATAGGCGCGCGCGGCCGCGAACCAGTTGCGCATATCCATCGGCAGCGACAGCTTGCCCAAGCGGTTTTTGGTGGCGATTTCCCAGACCGAAATGCTGGAAACGAGCAGCTTCGTGGCGGCCTCCCCCTGTTGCACCAGCTTGCGGGTGCGCGCCGGGATCTTTTCGGGGGCATGCAGCCACCACAGCCAGGTTTGGGTGTCGAGAACGATCATTCCAGCGCTTCCCACGGCGCGATCAACGGCGCGTTGAAGTCCTCATCCATCTGGAGCGGTAAGCTGCGCAGCGGGTAATCATTTTCGGCGGGCGTTTTGTCGCGATAGCGCACGAGTTTAGCGATAGGTTTGCCACGGCGCGTGATGACCAAGCCCTGCTCATCCAATTGATCGAGCAGGCCCGGTAGATGCGCTCGCGCATCGGAGATAGTCAGGTATTTCATCGTGTGGCCTTGGTAGATGTACAAAATGAATTGTACATCTATGGGGTGCCGGGTCAAGCGCCGGAGAGTAGGTCATCCACCGCTTGCAGCACGTGCTCCACCGGCAGCGTGGTCAAGCACTCGCTGATCTTGCCGCCGCCGCAGCCGTCCTGGCCGCACGGACGGCAGGAGTGATCCGAGGTGATCACCCGATGCGGCACCATCCACGGCCCCCATTCCTTATCTCCGCTCGGCCCGAACAAGGCCAGTACCGGGGTTTGCATGGC
Organism: Burkholderiales bacterium; assembly: GCA_030681095.1. GTDB lineage: Bacteria > Pseudomonadota > Gammaproteobacteria > Burkholderiales > Thiobacteraceae > RBG-16-58-11. Next base: position 366 of record JAUXTZ010000266.1, on the reverse strand, counting down.
GGCGGCGATATGCATGGGCGCAGAATCGACGCCGATGAAGAGTTTGGCTTGCGCCGTGAGCGCGGCGAGTTGCTTCAGCGTGAGTTGCCCGCTTAAATTTACCGCTGGCTGTGTGAGCGGGCGCAGGATGCGTTCCAGCATGGCCAATTCACGCGCATCCGGAGCGCTGCTGACCACCAGCGTATGGCCTTGCGTCTGTAAAGCTTGCATCAGCGCGCTTACCTTGTCTTCGGCCCAACATTTGAACAGCCAACGTGAAGTGGGGTGAAGGTGGATGAAACTTTTGCTGCTCAAGCCAAGGGCGGCTAGGGTGTCAGTGATATGGCGCTGGGCGTCCGCGCCGGGTTCCAACACTAACCGCCGTTC
>JAUXTZ010000260.1 GCA_030681095.1 Burkholderiales bacterium | reverse complement strand
ATATTTGTTATGAGGATGTGATAGGCGAAGAAATTGTTCGACAGCTACCCGAGGCCACCCTGCTCGCGAATGTGAGCAACGATGCCTGGTTCGGCGACTCCATCGCGCCGCGTCAACACCTACAAATCTCGCAAATGCGCGCGGTGGAGACGGGGCGTTATATGCTGCGCGCCACCAATACCGGCATGACGGCGATTGTAGATGAAAAGGGCCGCATCACCGCGCAAGCACCGGCGTTTCATGCAGCGGCCTTGCATGGTACCGCGCAGGGTATGTCGGGCAGCACCCCCTACGTTCGTTGGGGCAATCGCGCATTCTTGATATTTGCCGTCGCGCTCCTGGCACTCGCTCTCATGCGGCGTCAGCGCATATAGGCAAAGCCCACATGCTGCAGTGCGATGATTTCGGCGTCAGCCATCGGTACCAGCGTAACGAAGCCGTGGATGTCCTCCGGCTGGAAACCATGTCCCCGCGCCGCGACACGGCACATGCGGAATTCAATCACGCCTCCTACCGAGAGGCTCTGCGCGCGCTCCATCAACGCTTTGTATTTGGCGAAATTCTTGAGTGCGAAGAACGGAATCTCGTTGCCATGCAGCACGATGACGATTTTGCTGTCGAACGGATCGGCGCCGTTTAATTGGCTGAGAAAACTGGCGCGATCCAGCACGCTGGTCATGGCGGCCACCGTGCCAACCGCCACGTCGTAAACGACTTTTTGCTTGCTGTATTCCTTCTCAATCGCTTGGCCTCGGCCCCAGGGGGCATCGGGTGCTGCGAGTGCAGGAACGGCGATGAGGGATAACAGCAAAATCAGTGGGCGCAATCTAGCCATGACGAACTCCTCAGTAAATAGTGTGGCCATCATACTGCATGCGCGCAGGCGATTGAACCGCAATGCGGCCTTTTTATCACGCGCATAACACTGTAAAATCAAGCGTTTTTAGCGCTCTCGCCGCGCAATTCCCCGATTAGAAAGTTCAGTATGCAAACCTTTCAGGAAATCATCCTCACCCTGCAGCAGTATTGGGCCAAACAAGGCTGCGTGATTCTGCAACCCTACGATATGGAAATGGGCGCGGGCACGTTTCATACCGCGACCTTCTTGCGCGCGCTCGGCCCCGAGCCGTGGAAGGCCGCTTACGTGCAGCCCTCGCGTCGGCCCAAGGACGGGCGCTATGGCGAAAACCCCAACCGCTTGCAGCACTACTATCAATTCCAAGTCGTGTTGAAACCTTCACCTGACAATATTCAAGAACTGTATCTGGATTCGCTGCGCGCCTTGGGCATCGATACCCAAGTGCACGATATTCGCTTCGTCGAGGACGATTGGGAATCACCCTCCCTCGGCGCTTGGGGCCTGGGCTGGGAGGTGTGGCTGAACGGCATGGAAGTGACGCAGTTTACGTATTTCCAGGAAGTCGGCTCGCTCGCCTGCAAACCGGTGCTGGGTGAGATCACTTATGGCATAGAGCGCCTTGCCATGTATTTGCAAAGCGTGGAAAACGTATTCGATCTTATCTGGACGCCGGGCGTGACTTACGGCGATGTGTATCACCAAAACGAAGTCGAGCAATCCAAATACAACTTTGAGCATAGCAATGTGAATTGGCTGTTCGAGCAATTCAATATGTTCGAATCGGAAGCCAAGCGCTTGATGGAAGCGGGGCTGTCCCTGCCCGGTTTCGAGCAAGTGATGAAATGTTCGCACGCCTTCAATTTGCTCGACGCGCGCGGCGCGATTTCGGTGACTGAGCGTGCGGCCTACATCGGTCGCGTGCGCGTACTGGCACGGCTGGTGGCGCAGGCTTACTACAACTCGCGGGAAGCCTTGGGCTTTCCAATGTTAAAAACAAAATAATCATGCAAAACACACTCCTCATCGAATTGCTCACCGAAGAGCTTCCGCCCAAAGCACTGGCGCGTCTGGGCCAAGCCTTCGCCGAAAATATCGTGCTCGATCTGCACACGCGCCAATTGGTCGATGCCGAATCGGGCTATTCCTGGTTCGCCACGCCGCGCCGCTTGGCGGTGCAAGTGATGGATGTGCGCGAACAAGCGCCGGATCAGGCATTCACTGCAAAGCTAATGCCGGTTGCAGTTGCATTCGATGGCGAAGGAAGGCCAACTCAGGCATTGCTAAAAAAGTTAGAAGGCAAGGGAATTCCAGTAGCTAGTATTTCTAGCTTTGAGAAGCGCATGGATGGCAAAGCGGAAATGTTGTTTTATTCGGACATTGCCAAAGGCACGGCCCTTATTTCGTGTATCGACCACATTGTTGAGGATGCGATTAAAGCATTACCAATTCCCAAGCTCATGCGTTGGGGTGACAGCGAACATCAGTTCGTGCGCCCGGTGCATGGGTTGGTAATGATGCATGGCAAAGCTGAGCTGCCTGGGATGGTGCTAGGTATCGAGAGCAGCAACGTGACCCAAGGACATCGTTTCATGGGGCAGGGCGCGCTTACCATCGATCACGCGAATCATTACGAAGCCATCCTCGAAGAGCGTGGCCATGTCATGCCATCCTTTGTCACGCGCCGTGCCGAAATCGAAATGCGTTTGCTGCTGGCGGCAGGCGATGCGCAGCCGGTGGAATATGAGGCGCTGCTGGATGAGGTAACCGGGCTGGTGGAATGGCCCACGGTGTATGCCGGGCAATTCGATTCAGCGTTTCTGACGGTGCCGCAGGAGTGCTTGATTCTCTCCATGAAGCAGCACCAGAAATATTTTCCGCTGCTGGATAAATCGGGCAAGCTGCTGCCCAAGTTTCTCGTGGTGAGCAATCTCAAGACCGCCGATCCCCAGCACATTATTCACGGCAATGAGCGCGTGCTGCGCGCACGCTTGTCCGACGCCAAATTCTTCTTCGAGCAAGATCAAAAGATCAAGCTCGACACGCGCGTGCCGAAGCTGGCCAACGTGGTCTATCACAACAAACTCGGTACGCAATTGCAGCGCGTCGAGCGCATTCAAAAGCTCGCCGCCGAGATCGCGCATCAACTCGGCGCCAACACCGATCACGCGGCGCGCGCCGCCTATTTGTGTAAGGCCGATTTGCTCACCGACATGGTGGGCGAGTTCCCGGAGTTGCAAGGGCTGATGGGACAGTACTATGCGCGCCATGACGGCGAGCCAGAGGCAGTCGCTAGTGCAATTGAAGCACATTACCGGCCGCGTTTCGCCGGTGATGAGTTGCCCAGTGACAACATCGGCGCGGCCGTCGCGCTCGCCGACAAGCTCGATACCCTGGTGGGTATCTACGGCATCGGCCTGATTCCCACCGGCGATAAAGACCCGTTCGGCCTACGCCGTCTCGCGCTGGGTGTGCTGCGCATGCTGATAGAAATGCCCTTGCCGCTGGATCTGATGCAACTGCTGCAACGCGCGCGTGCGCAATTTGCCGCCGAGCAAATGTCGGAAAGTGTTGCGCAGGATGTGCAGGGTTTTATGCTGGAACGTTTGAAGGGTTATTTGCGCGAGCGCAGTTTCGAGCCGGACGAGATCGAGGCCGTGGTGTCACAAAACCCTACGCGCATCGATCAGGTATTGCCACGCATGGAGGCGGTGCGTGCCTTTAAACTGCTGCCGGAAGCCGAAGCACTCGCGGCGGCCAATAAGCGCATCCAAAATATCCTCAAGAAAACCGAAGCGGTCTCGCAATCACCGGATATGGCGCTGTTCGCGGAAGACGCCGAGCGCGCATTGTTCGATGCGGTGACCCAACTGACCCCGCGCGTGAATTCTCTGGTGGGCAACGAAGACTACACCGACGCATTGTGCGAACTGGCTTCCGTGCGCGCGCAAGTAGATCGCTTCTTCGATGAAGTGATGGTGATGGCGGACGAGCCGCTGATCCGAAACAACCGCTTGGCTTTGCTGAAGGCGCTGGGCGATTTAATGAATCAAGTCGCCGATATCAGCAAGCTGGCGTGAGGAATCGCGCCCGCTAGCGCGGGGTATTCCTGCGATTATAGGGGGCGGGGTGCGCCGCACCGGCTTGGATGGCCGGCGCGGTCAATCCGGGTAAGAGAAGCTCAAAACGCGTGCTCG
>JAUXTZ010000255.1 GCA_030681095.1 Burkholderiales bacterium | reverse complement strand
TTGTTCATCGACGACTGCAAGGCCAAGACGCGAGAAATTGACTTGCTCTTGAAACAAGGCATGGGTACCGACCGCGAGCTGCGCTTCACCGCTCGCGACCTGCGTCAGCATGGCGTCGCGCGTACGCTTGGGCACGCTGGCGGCGATCCACGCCACGGTGATGCCCAGTGGGCTTAACCATTCGTGCAACTTCCGGTAATGCTGCTCGGCGAGAATTTCCGTCGGCGCCATCACTGCTGCCTGATAGCCGTTTTCGATAGCCTGCAAGCACGCGAGCGCCGCCACGATGGTTTTGCCGCTGCCCACATCGCCTTGCAACAAACGTTGCATCGGGTGGCGCGCGCTCAAATCGCGGCTGATTTCATCGAAAGTGCGCTGCTGCGCGCCGGTCAAGGCGAAGGGCAGCGCGCCCAACAACGCTTTGGTTAATTTTTGTTTTGCGGATAAAGCCGGCGCGATCAGATCATGCCGCCGCTGCCAATGCCGGCGCATGGAAAGCTGTTGCGCCAACAGTTCGTCAAAGATCAGCCGCTGCCACGCCCAGTGCGCACGCGACTCCAGCTCATTGAGCGGCGCGTCAGGTGGAGGCTCATGCAAAAAACGCACACTATCTCCGAAGCTGGCCAAATGATGCTGCTTCAACACGGGCGCGGGCAGGGTATCGTGTAAATCACAACTCGCAAGCGCGCGGCCGATCAGCTTGCGCAATGGCTCTTGGCCCAGGCCGGCGGTAGTGGGATAGACCGGTGTGAGATTTTCCTTCAGCGGCACCCCTTCGCGCACCACGCGAATCTGCGGATGCACCATCTCCGGGCCGAGGAAGCCCACACGCAACTCGCCCAACAACCGAACCCGGCTGCCTTCAGCCAGCACCTTTTGTTGGCTGGGATAAAAATTTAAGAGGCGCACATACATCTCGCCGCTACCGTCTTCCACTAGGCACACCAACTGTCGGCGCGGACGGAAGCGCACCTCGGAGCGAACGACAGTGGCCTCTACCTGTGTTATTTGTCCATATGGCGCATGGGCGATGGGATAAATATGCGTCTCGTCCACATAGCGCAGCGGTAAATGCAAGACGAAATCCAGATCGCGATGTATACCGAGCTTGGCGAGTTTTTCGTGCGTGGCCTTGGGAACAGCGTCAACGATAGCTGGCGCGTCTACTGCAGTGAGCGCCTCGCGCTTCACCCCTTACGCCTCACGCACCGATCACCATGACCGCATCCGCCTCGACCAGCGCGCCGCGCGGCAATGAAGCCACACCGACGGCGGCGCGGGCGGGATAAGGCTCATGGAAATACTGCGCCATGATTTCGTTCACCTTGGTGAAGTGGCCCAAGTCGGTGAGAAACACATTCAGCTTCACGACATCGGCGAGCGTGCCGTTTGATGCCAGCGCCACGGCTTGCAGGTTTTTAAACACGCGATGAATTTGCTGCTCAATGCCCTCCACCAATTGCATGCTCACGGGGTCAAGCCCGATCTGGCCCGAGAGGTACACGGTATTGCCGGCCTTGACCGCTTGGGAATAGGTGCCGATGGCTTGGGGGGCGTCGTTGGTTTTGATGATTTGTTTGCTCATACGTACTCCTTTGCTGAATTCAATGCTTAAGCGCTATCCCTTCACCCGCGCAATCCGCACCACTTCCGGTATTTGTCTTAAGCCGCGCATTACGCGCGCCAGGTGGCTGCGGTCTTCGACTTGCAGCGTGAAAACCATCGAGGTATAGGCGCTGCCGTCTTCTTCTTCCATGCTCACGTTTTCGATATTGGAATTCTCGTTGGCGATTTCGGCCGCCACCTTGGCCAGCACACCGCGCTGGTTTGCCGCCATAAGCTTGATTTTTACGTCGAACAGCTTCTTGGTTTCCGGGTCCCACTCCACGTCCACCCATTTATCCGGGTCGGCGCGAAATTGCGCAATCGCGGGGCAATCGTGGGTGTGAATGATGAGCCCCTTGCCCTTGTTGATCATGCCGAGAATCGGGTCGCCGGGAATCGGCTGGCAGCATTGCGCGAATTGCACCGCCATGCCCTCGGTGCCGCGGATGGTGAGCGAGCCCAGCGGTTTTTTCTCGCTGGACGGCGCTTCGCCCGAGGCGAGCAGGCGGCGCGCCACCACCAGATTCAAGCGCCGTCCCATGCCGATGTCGGCAAGCACTTCTTCCCGGCTCTTGGCACCCAACTCGCGCAACAGTTCCGCCCAGCGCACATCCTCAATCGAGGCGGGCTCAACTTTAAGCGCGCGCAAAGCTTGATCCAGCAAGCGTTCACCTAACTCCGCCGCCTCTTTTGAATGCATGGTCTTGAGCGAATGCCGGATATGCGCGCGCGCTTTACCGCTGACCACAAAATTCAGCCAAGCGGGATTGGGATGAGCATGCGGTGCGGTCACGATTTCCACCCGATCGCCGTTACGCAGTTCGGTGCGCAAGGGCGCGAGTTCGTCGTTGATTTTGGCCGCCACGCAGCGATTGCCGATATCGGTGTGAACGCTATAAGCGAAATCGACTGCGGTCGCGCCGCGCGCCAACGCCATGATCACGCCCTTGGGCGTGAATACATACACTTCATCCGGAAACAGATCGACCTTGATGTGTTCCAGAAATTCGATCGCATCGCCGCTTTCGCTTTGAATCTCGAGCAGACTTTGCAGCCATTGGTGGGTTTTTTTCTGCGCATCCTTCGCCGACTCTTCGCCGGTTTTGTACAACCAATGCGAAGCCACGCCGGCTTCGGCTATTTTGTGCATGTCCTGGGTGCGGATCTGCACTTCGAGCGGCGTGCCATAAGGGCCGAACAGCGTGGTGTGCAAGGATTGATAGCCGTTAGCCTTGGGAATGGCGATGTAATCCTTGAATTTACCCGGGATCGGCTTGTATAAGCCATGCAAAACGCCCAACGCGAGATAGCAGGCCGGCACCTCTTTTACGATCACGCGAAAGCCGTAAATGTCATACACCTCGGAAAAAGTCAGCGACTTGCCCTGCATCTTTTTGTAGATGCTGTAGAGATGCTTCTCGCGCCCTTTCACCGCGGCCTCGACCCCGGCATCCTTGAGCTTGTGTTGAATCGCCTCTTGCACCTTATCCACCAAGGCGCGCCGATTGCCACGCGCGGCTTTTACCGCGGAGGCCAACACCCGATAGCGTGTGGGATAGAGGTAACGAAACCCCAGGTCTTCCAACTCCCCATACACGCTGTTAAGCCCCATGCGATTCGCGATCGGCGCATAAATCTCCAGGGTTTCCTTGGCGATGCGCTTGCGCTTGGGCGGCGCCATCGAATCCAGCGTGCGCATATTGTGCAATCGATCGGCGAGCTTGATCAGGATCACGCGTACATCGCGCGCCATCGCCAGAAGCATTTTGCGGAAATTTTCGGCTTGAGCGTGGACTTCAGTCTGAAACTCGATGCGATCAAGCTTGGATACGCCATCCACCAGATCAGCCACCGCTTTGCCGAACTGCTCGCCCACTTGCTGTTTAGTAGCGGGCGTATCCTCGACTACATCGTGCAGCAAAGCAGCCGCCAAGGCCTGAGCATCCAGGTGCCATTTGGCGAGGAGTTTGGCTACCGCGACCGGGTGGGAGATGTAGGGATCGCCGCTTTTGCGGAATTGCCCTTCGTGGGCGGACTTGCTGAATTGATAGGCTTTTTCAACCAGCGCGATATCGTCTGGCTTGAGGTAAGTGATGTGTTCGGCGAGTTCGGCTAAGTGCATGGCATCCCAAGATTAAAACCTAGCTGCGCATCATCAAAAAAAACAATTAACCACGGGGGGCACGGGGAACACGGGGAAAGCAATAATTCGTGTGCTTGAACAGTACACCCGGCAGGTGAAGCATTCGAACACAAGGGCTTTTGTGTCTTCCCGGTGAACCCCGTGCTCCCCGTGGTTCAAAAGCCCTTGCTGGAAATTAAGCCTGGCCTTTGTTGAGTACTTCCAAACCGACTTTGCCGAGCGCGATCTCGCGCAGCGCGATCACGGTCGGCTTGTCGCGGTTGATCTCGACCAGCGGCGTTGCGCCGTTGGCGATTTGACGCGCGCGCGCAGTAGCGGCCAGCGCCAATTCAAAGCGGTTAGGGATGTGGCGCATGCAATCATCGACGGTAATACGTGCCATTTGAGAACCTCTAAAATCTGGGATATTGATCGGAATTACGTGAACAGGCTTTCGATCAGCGCGCCGTTTTTCGCCATCTGTTTCGACAGTGTCAAACGACTCGCCTTCACCACCGCCTGCAGATCAACTGCTGCGGTAGCGAAATCGTCGTTAATAATAACATAATCAAATTCAGATACATGGCTCATATCCTCGCGCGCAGCCGCCAGGCGGCCGGCGATGATCTGCTCCGAATCCTGTCCACGCCCGGTGAGCCGCTCGCGTAAGGCGGCGGGCGAAGGGGGGAGCACAAAAATCGAAATCGCCTGTGGCATGAGTTTTCTGACTTGCGCCGCGCCCTGCCAGTCTATTTCCAGCAAGATATCCACGCCGGATGCAAGCTGTGCCTCGATCCAGCCTTGCGAGGTGCCATAGCGGTTGCCATACACCTCCGCGCTTTCCAGGAAGTCACCGCTATTCAGTATTGCCATGAAATTATCCATGGATACAAAGTGATAGTGCTCGCCATCCACCTCCCCCGGGCGTGGCGCGCGCGTGGTGTAGGAAACGGAAAGCTTGACCTGCTGATCCGCCTCCAGCAGCGCTTTGACTAGGCTGGTTTGACCTGCGCCGGAGGGCGCGGAGACGATAAATACATTGCCTGACATTTAATACCTCACTCTATATTCTGAATCTGCTCGCGCATCTGATCGATCAACACTTTCATATCCATCGAGGCTTGAGACATTTCCGCATCCACCGATTTCGAGCCGAGGGTATTCGCTTCGCGGTTTAATTCCTGCATCAGAAAATCCAGGCGCTTGCCGGCGCCGCCACCTTTGCCGAGGACGCGCTTCAATTCGGTCAGGTGCGCGGTGAGGCGTTCCAGCTCTTCATCCACGTCGATTTTCTGCGCGAATAAGACAATCTCTTGGCGCATGCGGTCGTCGTCAGAGCCGACTTCGGCGTCTTTCAGCTTTTGGCGCAGCTTTTCTTGAAAATTAGCAACGATAGTGGCGGTTTTTGGTTTGATGCGGGCCACCAAGCTATCTATTTGCGCGGCGCGGTCGAGGATGATGTCCTTGAGTTTGGCGCCTTCGCGCGAACGGCTGGCGGCGAGATCGTCCAGCGCGCGGGTGAGCAGGGCTTGCACGGCGTCCTTTAAGACATCTTTGGATAACTCCTCCGAGGCGATCACGCCGGGCCAGCGCAGGATCTCGGCCGCGCTGAGCGGGGCGGCATCCGGGGCGCGTTCGCGCACCAGCTTATCTAGGCTAAGCAGTTGATCGATCAGCGCGGAATTAACGCGGCTTAAACTTTCCGCCGTTACAGCCGCTGAAAAGCCTAGGCGGCAATCGATTTTGCCACGCGCAAGGCGACTACCGATCAACTCGCGCAGGCTGGGCTCGAGTCCACGCAGCTCGTCCATGATGCGGAACTGGATATCGAGATAACGTGAGTTAACCGACTTGATCTCTAGATTGATCGTGCCCTGGGGTAATTCCTGGCTCAGGGCGGCGTAGCCGGTCATGCTATAGATCATGGTTTACTTTCAAATTGAGGCAAGGCTTTACTTTATCGCAATAAATACCGAAAATAAAAGAACATTTATGAAAAAGTCAGATGCCCAGCCAAGCTAATCGAGCGCTCCCGAAAGCCTACCAGCTCCAAAACTATAAGATAGCCAAACAGTTGTCAGGGGGCGGCTTTAGCATCGTTTATCTCGCGCATGACGAAAATGGCGTGCCAGTTGCCATTAAAGAGTACCTGCCCAGTCAACTCGTATTGCGCGAAGAAGGCTCGCTGGTGCAAGCGACCACAGCGGAGAATCTGGCCACTTTCCGCTATGGCATGAAGTGCTTTTTCGAGGAAGGCCGCGCGCTGGCCAAGATTAACCACCCCAATGTGGTGCGCGTGACCAACTTTTTCCGCGCCAATGAAACCGTATACATGGTCATGCGCTACGAGCGCGGCAAGACCATGCAAGAAGAGATTCAATCGCGCAAGCGCGTGATTCGAGAAAGTTTTATCCGCCGCGTATTCGCCGAGCTGTTGAATGGCTTGCGCGAAGTGCATACGCATAAGATTCTGCATCTCGATATCAAGCCGGCGAATATCTATATCCGCCTGGACGGCTCGCCGGTGCTGCTCGATTTCGGCGCCGCGCGGCAGACGCTGACCTTGGAAAAAACCAAGCTTTCGCCCATGTACACGCCTGGCTTCGCCTCCCCCGAGCAGTATAAAAACCGTGATTTGCTCGGCCCCTGGACGGATATTTATAGCGTGGGCGCGACCATGTTTTCCTGCCTCGCCGGGTTTGCGCCGCAGGCCGCCGACCAGCGCTTGCAGAATGACAAGCTCGTATCGGCCAAAAAATTATGGGGCGGCCAATATTCGGATCGACTCTTGGAAATTATCGACTGGTGCTTGCAGCTCAATTATATGGACCGGCCGCAAAGCGTATTCCAGTTGCAAAAAGCTATCCTGGAACATTTCCCCGAGCCGCCGCCAAAAAAACCCAAGCTGTTTGACACCATTCGTCAAACCCTGACCAAAGAAATTTTTTAGAGTGCCACGATGAAATTCGCCGTTTTCCAACAAAGCCGCCAAGGCGGCCGCAAATATAACCAAGACCGCGTCGCGTATTCTTATAGCAAGGATGCGGTGCTATTGGTCGTCGCCGACGGCATGGGCGGGCATTACCACGGCGAAGTCGCAGCGCAAATTACCGTGCAAATGATCGCCGACATGTTCCAGAAACACGCGCGGCCGCACATCAAAGACCCGCATCGCTTTCTCTCCTCCGCCATGATCAGCGGTCACGAAGCGATCTTGGACTACACCGCCAAACACCATCTGATGGAATCGCCACGCACCACTTGCGTTGCCGCCATCGTGCAGCAGGACCATGCGTACTGGGCGCATGTGGGTGACTCGCGGCTATATATGTTCCGCGGCATGCGCATGGTCACCCGCACCAAGGACCATTCCAAAGTACAGCAGATGTTCGATGAGGGGAAAATTTCCGCAGAGGAGTTGCACACCCACCCCGAGCGCAACAAAATCTATAACTGCTTAGGCGGTTTTCTGCCGCCGGACGTGGAGCTAGGTAAGCGCATGCCGATCCGTGACGGCGACTCGCTCATGCTTTGCTCTGATGGGGTATGGGGCGTGCTGTCGGAGGCGGAGATCGCCTCTATTCTCGACACCTACACCATTACGCGCGCCATCCCTGAGTTGCTCGATCATGCCGAATTCCGTGGTGGCGAAGAGGGTGACAATCTTACCGCTGTCGGCCTGACTTGGGGCGAGCCGCAAAAGCGCGGCTTGCATCAGGACACCGTCTCCACCGCACAAATGCCGCTGGCAGACGTCACCACCCGCCTCGATCCATTCAGCGTGCAACGCGACCCCGCCTCACGCCAACCGGTTACAGAGGACGACATCGAGCGCACCATCGCTGAAATTCAAACGGCGATTAAGAAATATTCGAAATAATTGCTAAGGGGTGAGGGGTAAGGAGGGAGGCGGTATAATGCCCGCTTCGCTTTCTACCCCTTATATCAATCATGCGCCCCAGCCAACGTCAATCCGATCAACTGCGCACCGTGCGCATTACCCGCAACTACACCAAGCACGCCGAAGGCTCGGTGCTGATCGAATGCGGCGACACCAAAGTCATCTGCACCGCCAGCATCGTGGACAAAGTGCCGGGCTTTCTCAAAGGCAAGAACCAAGGCTGGCTCACCGCCGAATACGGCATGCTGCCACGTTCCACCAACACCCGCATCGACCGCGAAGCCGCGCGCGGCAAGCAATCCGGTCGCACGCAGGAAATTCAGCGCCTGATCGGGCGTTCGCTGCGCGCCGTGGTGGATCTCAGCAAGCTCGGCGAGCGCACCCTGCATATCGACTGCGATGTGATCCAGGCCGATGGCGGCACCCGCACCACTAGCATCACTGGCGCCTTTGTCGCGGTGCAGGATGCCGTGTCCTTCCTGCTCAAGCAAAAACTCATTACTGAATCGCCGATCCGCGATCATGTCGCCGCCATATCGGTCGGCATTTCCGAAGGCACGCCGGTGCTCGATCTCGATTACATCGAAGATTCCAACTGCGACACCGACATGAATATTGTCATGACCGGCAGCGGCGGCTTCGTGGAAATCCAAGGCACAGCCGAAGGCGCGACCTTCTCCCATGCCGAGATGAATAGCTTGATCGCCCTGGCGGACAAAGGCATCCGCGAATTGGTCGCGGCGCAAAAAGCGGCTTTAGCGAGTTAACGATCTTATGAAAAAACTGGTCATCGCTAGCAACAACCCCGGCAAGCTGCGCGAGATCGACCGCATCTTGCAGCCCTTGGGCCTGGAAGTCCTGCCGCAATCCGCGTTCAATATACCGGAGGCGGAAGAGCCCTATTGCACCTTCATTGAGAATTGTTTGACCAAGGCGCGCCATGCCTCCGAGCTCGCCGGCCTGCCAGCGCTGGCTGACGATTCCGGCATTTGCGTCGATGCGCTGAACGGCGCGCCGGGCGTGTATTCCGCGCGCTTTGCCGGTGAGCCGAAGTCCGATCAGCGCAATAATGAAAAAATGATCGAGTTGCTGAAGCACGAGACCAACCGCAAAGCGCATTACTACTGCGTGATCGTGCTGGTGCGCCATCCGCATGATCCACAGCCGATCATCGCAGAAGGTTCGTGGCATGGCGAAATCATCGACACGCCACGCGGCAGTGGTGGCTTCGGCTATGACCCGTATTTCCTCGTGCCGGAGTTGGGTCAAACCGGTGCCGAACTGCCGCCGGATGTGAAAAACGGCATGAGCCATCGCGGCAAAGCCCTGGCCGAACTGGTCGAGAAGCTTAAGCGCGCAGATTTAATTCAAAGCTAAGCACGGATACGCACGGATAATTTTTCCGTGTTAATCCATGGCCCCCAGCAGTAAGCCTCATGCACATCCCCCCACCCCAATCCTTACATACCCCCCACTTCGACGCGCCGCCGCCGCTTGCGCTGTATGTGCATATTCCGTGGTGCGTGCGCAAATGCCCCTACTGCGATTTCAATTCGCACGAGGCGCGCGAGGGCATTCCCGAAGATGCTTATATCGACGCGTTGACACGCGATTTGGAAGCCGCGCTGCCGGATGTGTGGGGACGGCGCGTGCACACTATTTTCTTTGGCGGCGGCACGCCTAGCCTGCTCTCGTCCGCGGCTTTGGACCGTCTGCTCACCACGCTACGCACGTTACTGCCGGTGGACCCGCTGGCGGAAATCACCCTCGAAGCCAACCCTGGCACCTTTGAAATTGAAAAATTTCGCGGCTTTCGCGCGGCGGGGGTGAACCGGCTGTCGATCGGCATCCAGAGTTTTAACCCGACGCACCTTAAAAACTTAGGGCGGATTCATGATGAGCGTGAAGCGCGGCGCGCGGTGGATATTGCGTTGGAGACTTTCGAGAATGTGAACCTGGATTTGATGTATGCCTTGCCTGAGCAAAGCATCAAACAAGCCATAGCCGACATTGATATCGCGCGTGCTTACGGAGCGCAGCATCTCTCTGCCTATCACTTAACCCTCGAACCAAACACCTTGTTTTATGCACACCCGCCGCCGCTACCGGATGACGACATCGCCGCCACCATGCAGGTTGAAATCGAAGCGCGACTCGCGGACAGCGGCTATGAACACTATGAAACCTCGGCCTTTGCCCAGAAGCACCACACCTGCCTGCACAATCTCAACTATTGGCACTTTGGCGACTATCTCGGCATCGGCGCTGGCGCGCACAGTAAGCTCACCGCCACGGATCGCGTCACCCGCAGCATGCGCTACAAACAGCCCAAGGCGTACATGACGCAAGCGCTGGCAGGTAAGGCGGTGCAGGAACAACACGATATTGCCGCGCAAGAGATGGGATTCGAATTCATGATGAATGCGTTGCGCTTGAATGCCGGGTTTCCGCTCGCGCTGTTTCAGACCCGCACCGGCTTGCCGCTCAACGTCGTGGAACGTCCGCTGCAAGCAGCAGAAGCGCGCGGCCTGATTGAGCGCGATCTAACGCATATCCGCCCCACGCTGCTCGGACAACGCTTTCTCAACGACTTACTCGAAATATTTTTGCAGCCGTCGAAGTAATCGCCCTTGTAGCGCCGGCTTCCAGCCGGCATGCCGGCAAGATGCCGGCGCTACATTTTTAAGTCGCGAATCCAAGCCAGTGCCACTTCCACTGATTTTTCTGGCGCATTCATATGCTCGGCCTCGATCTCGACTTTCTTGAACTTCACCGCTGCCGGCATTAACGACACGGCCCGTGTCGTTAATGCTTTCAACCCAGGCTCTTCACCCGAGGGTGCGGCCCAGAGAAAATTTGTACCGGGAAGAATCTTGGAAACATTGGCGGTGAAATTCATCGGACCATTTGGATCGAAGAAATCCAGATAGACCTTCGCCGTCATTTTGACCTGCTTGGTGCGATTGCCCGTATTAAAGTCATCAAATCCAGCTTTCTCGTCGCCCTCCCCCTTGGCCACCATTGCCCTTGCTTTGGCGACGCTAGCCGCGAACATCGCCGCCAAGCGCTCACCTTCTGGCGCATGGCCTGGCGCGATCGCGATGAAGCCATCGACTGGCTTACGTGTCACGTAGTGCAAGCCACCTGCTGCGCCCAGACTGTGTCCGATCAAGACAATCTTGGTCGCGCCCTTAGCTTTGAGGGCTTGGATGGCGGCGTCAATCTCGGCAACAAACCCATCCGCACCCGCATCGTAAGCCCGGCGACCTGACCAGGGCATTTCAATGTTCTCGGTCAGGTAGCCGCTTCTCTCCATGCTGCCGGCAAAAGCGCCTAACTGACCTGGGTTACCCCACTTGCCATGCATCACCACCACACCAATTTTGGGCTCGGCGATCGCCAACCCCGCCAGCCCCAAGCAGCACAGGCAAACCACCAACCCCCGCGCAATCAATCGATTCATCATTTTTCTTCCTTTAAAAGAATGCGTCGCAGGATTACCATGGACAAATCTATTTTGCGCGAGACTCATCATGAACGCCACACCCGTCCCCTGCGTCCTCGACCATCCCCCACCCGGCGCTAAACGCGAGGGCATCGGGATTCCCCAAATCTCGCCCTTCAATTCCGCCGCGTTCGAACAAGCCGTCACGGATTTGCTGCGCGCATCCGGTGTTTCGCCGGATAGCGTGCACACCGGCAAGACCGCCAAGCGCGTGCGCGAGTTGTGGGAAAAACGCTTGCTCGGCGGCTATGCCATCGACCCCGCCGACGCGCTGGGTGAAGGCTTTGCAGACGATCGCGAAGACATGGTCGTAGTGCGCGGCATCGCCATCCACGGCGTGTGCCCGCATCACCTCGTCCCGTTTCGCGGCATAGCGCACGTCGCCTACATTCCCGGCGGACGTTTGCACGGCTTCGGCCGCATCGCGCGCATGGTCGATGCCATCGGCCACCGCTTCACCTATCAAGAATGGATGACGCGCGATATCAGTGAGGCGCTCATCACCCACGGCAAAGCTTTGGGCGCCGCCTGCGTGATCGAGGCGGAGCAGTTGTGCTTGCTGCTGGGGGAAGACCGGCGCGGGGATGAGCGGGTGTACACGCAAGCCTTTGCCGGCTTGCTGCAGGATGATGCGGCGAAGCGCGGGGAATTTTTGCAGGCGATCAATCGGCGGGGGCCGTAAGTAAATGCAACTAATGAATAACTGCCCATGTAGAGTCAAATGAAATATCGAAATTTAACCTTAGCCACCAGACTGAGCCACCTTATTGAAGACTGGAAAAATTGGCGCAACCTACAAAAACACATTCCAGGCTTCGTACTGCTCAGACAGACAACATCCATATCGCAAATAAGTTGATTTGAATTCGCGCCTAACTCGCTTTAGCTTTTTGCCACGCCACCAAGCCCGCCACCATCGCCTCATCTCCCGCCTCCGTCACAAACACCTTCTCCAAGCCCATCTCGCGTGCTGCCTCGGCGATGCGCTCATGCGGCACGAACACAGGGGTTTTTTTGAGCCATTGCTGGCCGAGCTTGCCAACCAGGTCAAACAGGTTGTGCAGCACTTCGGTGCTGGTGACGGTGATGGCGTGCAATTCATTGCGTGCCCACAGGTAGAGTAGTTTGCCGTTGTCGACTTGCGGTTTTTGACGCCGGTAGCATTCAGCATATTCAAGCTGCGCACCGCGTCGAGTTAGCTCGTCCCCCAGCAACTCGCGCCCGCCATCGCCGCGAAAAATCACGATGCGTTTATCTGTCACGGCTTGCAGCTCGGGTAGTTCGAGCAGGGCTTCGCTATCGAATCGCTGTTTGGGCGTGATCACGTTTTTCACCCCGTATTGCGCCAGCACTTTGGCGCTGCCTTTGCCGATGGCGGCGATCTGCAGGCTGGCGGGCAATTTTCGTCGCGCGCGTATTAAGTTCATGGCTTTGTTGACGGCGTTCGGGCTGATAAAGATGGCGAGGTCGAATTGATCCAGTCGGTCAATGAGGCTATTGAGCGGCTGGAGATCGGGTATATCCACGATCTCCAGCGCGGGAAACAGAATGGGGTTGCCGCCGGCTTGGCGGATCAGATTGGCCAGATGTTCGGACTGATGCGCCGGGCGGGTGACGAGGATGCCTAAACCCGCGAGTGGCGCATCTTTCACACCAACACTCCCAGTTCGGCGAGGATTTTTCCCGCACCTTGCGCGAGCAACTCTTCGGCTAAGGCGACGCCGATTTTTTCGGCATCGACTGGGCTACCAGTGAACGTCGCTTGTACGAAACGCTTACCTTCAAGATCAGCGACGAAACCGCTGAGGCTGAGTTGGCCGTTGAGTATTTGCGCATAACCGCCCAAGGGCGTTTGGCAGCTGCCCGCTAGACGGCGGCTCATGGCGCGCTCGGCGCTGACGCAGGCGGCGGTGTCGGGGTGATTGAGCGGCGCCATCAGCTCGATCAAATCTACGCGATCAGCCAAACACTCGATGCCGATGGCGCCTTGGCCCGCAGCCGGCAGGCTCTCACTCGGCGCCAGGGTAGAGGCGATGCGCTCGCTCAGATCCAGACGCTTTAATCCCGCGGCCGCAAGCACGATGGCGGCGTATTGGCCTTCATCCAATTTGCGCAGCCGGGTTTGCACATTGCCGCGCAGCGGTGCAATGACCAAATGCGGGTAGTGCGCTTTGAGCAGCGCTTGGCGGCGCAGGCTGGAGGTGCCCACCACTGCGCCCGCAGGCAGATCGGCAAGTTGTTTGTAATCGTTAGAAACCAGCGCATCGCGCGGATCTTCGCGTTCGCCGATGGCAGCCAGGGTAAAGCCCTCGGGCAGATTCATCGGCACGTCTTTCATGGAGTGCACGGCGATGTCGGCGCGGCCTTCTTGCATGGCGACTTCAAGTTCCTTCACGAACAGGCCCTTGCCGCCGATTTTGGCCAGCGGCGTATCCAGGATTTGATCACCGGTGGTGGTCATGCCCAAGATGGATACATCCAGCGCCGGGTATAATGCGCGGGTTTTTGCCTGGATGTGCCGCGCCTGCCATAGGGCAAGCAAGCTTTCACGCGAGGCGATAACGAGTTTGGATAATTTATTGGAACTCACTGGCAACCTGCTGTCTTAATTTAAGATTGGTAATGAATGGCCGTATGCGCGGCGGAGTCAAAAATATGAAACGACTGAAATATAGGGTGGGCTTTTTCGCGGCTATTTTAGCATGCTTGGCACTTACGTCCGCGCACGCGGTAGAGCGCGGCATACTGCCCTTGGCCACGGATTTATCCAAGGATGCCAAGCTGGCACGGGATAAACGGATACCAATATTGATTCTATTTTCCATGACTGGCTGCGTCTATTGCGACCGAGTGCGGGATGAGGTTTTGATCCCCACTACCCGCAACGCAGAGTACGACAATAAAGTCATTATGGTAGAGGTCGATTACAGCAATCTTTCCAAAATGATCGATTTCAATGGAAAAACCACGACTCAAGCTGCATTTGCCGCAAAAAACAGAATCGGGCTCACCCCAACAGTGAAGTTTTTCGATTCTCAGGGACGCGAAGTGGCAGACCCGATTGTGGGTCTAGTGACGGTGGATTATTACGGTGGGTTTCTCGATCAAGCGATTGATGCTTCGATTGCAAAGATACGGCGCGATCAGCCTGTACTTTCATTCTGAACCCGACGCGTTGCGCGTCACCGCTTAAATTCTTTGATGATGTGCTGCTGACGCCGACTCACTGGCAGGCGCTCTGCCATGCCTCTAATACGCGCCACCCAGCCGCTACCAGCGCCTTCCCCCTCTTCCGGATCGTGGTCAACGCGCTCGAAGCCTTCGATGTAAGCCCTGGCGAGCAGGCAGTTACGGTGGATGCGCACGAAGCAATCCGCAAATTCTTGTTCCAATTTCACCAGCGATTCTTCCAGCAAATATTCCTTCTCCAGGGTGCGCACGGTCACATATTTCAGTTCGGCCTTTAAGAACACGACATCGGCCAGCGGCACCAGCAAGATGCGCCCCCGGTCGCCGATGGAAATGTGCGTGCGCGCCTTGCCCGCCGCGCTTTTCAGCGCCTCCATGCGGGTGGCGGTAATGGCGCGGGCTTTTTGCAGCGCAGCGATCAGGCGTTCGGGGCGGATCGGCTTGAGCAGGTAGTCGATGGCGTTTACTTCGAACGCTTGGATCGCGTAATCGTCATAGGCGGTGGTGAAAATCACTGCCGGGGCGGGTTCCAGCTTGAGTAAATGCTCGGCGGTTTCGATACCATCCATGACCGGCATGCGGATGTCGAGCAGCAGCACGTGCGGCTTGCTGGCTTCGAGTTGGGCGATGGCTTCTTTGCCGTTGCTGGCCTCGCCCACCACGGTGAGCGGCAATGCAGCACTACTGTCGGACAGCACATCGCGCAGGCGGCGGCGGGCGGGCGCTTCGTCGTCCACGATCAAAATGCGCAAAGGGGTATCGCTCATGCCTTCTCCGCTTTCACATAGGGCAGCGTGATGTGTACCAGGTAGTGGCTGCCTTGCACTTCACATTTCAGCCGCGCTTCGGCATCGAAATGCAGTTGCAGCCGCTCACGGATATTTTGCATCGCCATTTTATTGCCGGCGTGGTGCGAGCCTTCTTTCAGGTAGGGGTTTTTGATCACCAGATTGACTTGGTCGCGGCTGTGAAAGATGTTGACCGAGATTTCGCCCGGCTCGGCCGCCGGCTCGATACCGTGGTACACCGCATTTTCCAACAGCGGTTGCAGGATCAAGGGCGGCACCATGGCGTCTTTCGGCATTTTATCGATGTGCCAGGCGATTTGCAGGCGATCGCCCAAGCGCAGATTTTCCAGCTCCAGATACTGCCAGCAAAGATTGACTTCATCTTCCAGCCGCACCAATTCACGGTTTTCCTTCATCAACACGCGAAATAAATCGGCCAAATCCTGCAAGGCGCGTTCAGCGCGCTGCGGCTCGCTGCGCACCAGGCTCATCACGGCATTGATGCTATTAAACAGAAAATGCGGGCGGATGCGCGCTTGCAGCGCTTGCAGCCGCGCCTCGCCGATCGCCGGGGAGAGGATGCGGCTGCGCATATTGAAATACACCAATAGCGTGGCGGTGGTCAGACCAGTCAGCAACCAGGCGTGGTCGAGGCGGCCTGCGCCCTCAAACATAAAAATTCGGTTCAACAGCAGCACATGCACCGCCGTGACACAAGCCAGCGCAATGGTCAGCACCGCCGCCACACCATAGTGATAAGGTAGTCGCAGCAGCGGTTTTTTGAGCCCGCATAAGCAGGCCAGGCATAAGAGCAGCGCGGGTTGCATCATGAGCGAGACCTGCTGCAACTCCCCCCACACGGCGGCATAGCCATGCACCCGCACCAGGGCTGCGGCCAGACCCATGAGATTGACGATCACCAACACGCGCAGCATCACGCCCAGATTGCAGAAGTCCGGCAGCGTGACGGGGTAGGCATTATTTTGATTTATACTTGGCATCTG
>JAUXTZ010000250.1 GCA_030681095.1 Burkholderiales bacterium | reverse complement strand
GGCTGATTCATCACGCTGCCTTGCATCACCACCAAGGCGTCGGTTTCGCCGGTCTCAGCTTGAGCGGCCTTAATACGGTCAGGGTATTTTTTGGTGTCTTTGAATTTCAAGCTGTCGATCGGCTGAACGTCGGCGCCGACTTCATAGCGGCCTTCAGGATCGAGAAACAAGTCTATACGTTCGCGCGCAGTGAGGCGGTTGTGGTGGCTGCACTTGGGACACACCTCGAGGTTTTTTTCCAGGTCGGCGTGGTAGAGCACGGCCTCGCACGAGGCGCACTTGTGCCACAAGCCTTCAGGCACATTCTTTTTTGCGCCTTCGACTTTGCGTTTAATTTTCGGGGGGAGTAATTTTTGAAACCAGCTCATAAGAAGCTCCTTTTAGCTGTCCATCGCGGTACGGATCGATTTAACCAGTGCGCCCACTCGCGCCATCACTTGATCGGCGGGGGCGCTTTCGATTTCTTGCACGATGCGGCTGCCGATCACCACCGCATCGGCAAATTCGGCCATGGCTTTCGCCATCGCACCATCGCGGATGCCGAAGCCGACACCGAGCGGCAGGCTGATCTGCTTGCGCAGTTTTGCGAGCCGCGCTTTGACTTCGGCCAAATCCAGATTCGCGGCCCCGGTGACGCCCTTCAGGGACACATAGTAAACGAAACCGCGCGCCGCCTTGGCCACCGCCGCGACGCGTGCATCCACCGAGGTGGGTGACAATAGAAAAATCGGATCCAGCTCATGCTGAGTGAGACAGGCTAAAAATTCGCCGCATTCCTCCGGCGGATAATCCACCGTCAACACCCCGTCCACACCCGCTGCTTGGGCATCGCTCGCAAATTTTTCATAACCCATCGCCTCGACCGGGTTGGCGTAGCCCATCAGCACCACCGGTGTCGTGCTGTTCTGTTTGCGAAACTCACGCACCATGCCGAGGATATCCTTGAGGCAAACTTTATGCAGCAAGGCACGCTCGCTCGAACGCTGAATCGTCGGGCCATCCGCCATCGGGTCGGAAAACGGCACCCCGAGTTCGATAATGTCCGCACCGGCTGCTACCAACGCATGCATCAACGGCACAGTCAACGCAGGCGAAGGATCACCCGCAGTAAAAAAGGGGATCAGCGCTTTTTTGTTCTGCTGTTTTATTTGCGCAAAGCGCGCTTTAATCCGAGACATTTACTTCCAATCTTAAAAAGCTTTTTACTGGGAAATGCTTTTGTTACAGGGTAATCCCAGACAGCGAAGCAACGGTATTGATGTCTTTATCGCCGCGTCCGGAAAGATTCACCAACAACACCTGATCGCGTTTCATGCTCGGCGCAATCTTGGCGGCATATGCCAGCGCATGACTAGATTCCAACGCAGGAATAATGCCTTCGAATTTGCATAGATTATGGAAGGCTGCCAGCGCTTCTTGATCGGTCACGGCGACATACTCAGCGCGCCCACTGTCTTTCAACCAGGCATGCTCGGGGCCGACACCAGGGTAATCGAGGCCGGCGGAAATCGAATGGGTTTCGATTATCTGACCGTTTTCATCCTGCATGAGATAAGTGCGGTTGCCGTGCAATACACCGGGGGTGCCGGCATTGAGCGGCGCCGCATGCTTGCCGGTCGACAGGCCCAAGCCCGCCGCTTCGACGCCGATCAGGCGCACGTCTTTATCTTCGAGGTAGGGATAGAAAATACCCATCGCATTCGAACCGCCGCCGACACAGGCGATGATCGCATCCGGCTGACGACCGATATGCTGCGGCATTTGCTCCTTCGCCTCGTAGCCGATTACGGCTTGGAAATCGCGCACCATCATCGGATAGGGATGCGGGCCAGCCACGGTGCCAATGATGTAGAAGGTGCTGTCGACATTGGTCACCCAGTCGCGCATGGCTTCGTTCAACGCATCTTTCAGTGTCTTGGAGCCGGATTCCACCGGCACCACGGTCGCGCCGAGCATTTTCATGCGGTAGACGTTGGGCGACTGGCGCTTGATGTCTTCCGAACCCATATACACCACGCATTCCATGCCCAGGCGCGCCGCTACAGTCGCGGTCGCCACCCCATGTTGCCCAGCGCCGGTTTCGGCGATCACGCGCTTTTTGCCCATACGCTTGGCGAGCAGCGCTTGACCAATGGTGTTATTGATCTTGTGCGCGCCGGTGTGGTTGAGGTCTTCGCGCTTGAGGTAGATACGCGCGCCGTCCAAATGATCGGACCAGCGCTTGGCATGATAAATCGGGCTGGCACGGCCCACATAGTGTTTGAGGTCGTAGGTGTATTCCGCCTGGAATTCCGGATCGAATCGGTATTTCTCATAAGCCTGCTTGAGTTCTTCAAGCGCCTGCATCAGGGTCTCGGCCACAAATACGCCACCGTAGGGCCCAAAATGGCCACGCGCGTCGGGCAGATCATAAGCTCGCATTACGTACTCCTTGCATGAACGCGGCGATCTTGGCCGCGTCCTTGATTCCTTTTGTTGCTTCCACCCCGCTGGATACATCTACAGCGGCAGGTTGCACCCGTTTGATTGCTTCCGTCACATTGGCGGGATGCAAACCGCCGGATAACACGACGGGCATCGGCAAGCGTGCGGGGATTAAATTCCAATCGAAGGCTTGGCCGGTGCCACCGGCGATGCCCTCCACATGCGCATCCAACAGCAAGCCTTTAGCGTGAGCATATTGGGCCGCGTATTGTACCAAATCCAACCCGGGCTTTACCCGCACTGCCTTCAGATAGGGACGGTTGAAGCCCTGACAATAATTGGGGCTTTCGTTGCCATGAAATTGCAGCATATCCAGCGGCAATTGTCTTAGCACTGCGCTGACTTCAGTAGGATCGGCGTCGACAAACAGTCCTACCGTGGTGATAAACGGCGGCAGCGCAGCCATAATTACCCGCGCCTGCTCTACACTGACATGGCGGGGACTGGGCGCATAGAATACCAAACCGATTGCATCGGCACCAAGTTGAGCACAAACGAGGCCATCTTCGACGCGGGTAATGCCGCAAATTTTTACTCTCGTCATTTAACTTAGTAACTCCTCAACCATCATTTCATTAACAGATGGAATACCCCATTTCGCTTCATACTCTACCCCGATCAGATACAGCCCATCCGGTGCGAAGGTCGGTGCAGCGAGCTTGCGGTCGCGCCCGACGAGTATCTCCCCCATCCTCTCCGGTGGATGCTTACCCTTGCCCACATAGACCAGGCCGCCAATGATGTTGCGCACCATGTGATGCAGGAAGGCATTGGCGCGCAAATCGAATAGCACCAGATCGTTCACGCGCCGAATGTTGAGTTCGGTCAATGTACGCACGGGCGTTTTTGCTTGGCATTCGGCGGCGCGAAAGGCGCTGAAATCATGCTCACCCAATAACATATTCGCGGCGCGTTGCATCGCCTCCAAATCAAGTGGCGCGTGAAACCAACCCACCCGCCCTGCCGCCAAACCCGGCCGCACCGATCGATTGAGCAGCACATAGCGATAACGCCGGGCTTGCGCGGAAAAGCGTGCGTGAAATTCCGGCGCCACTTCGCGCGCCCATCGTACCGACACAGTGGGCGGCAGCAACGCATTCACCCCACGTACCCAAGCGCTTTCTGGACGTATCGCTTGGGTATCGAAATGCACCACTTGCGCCAGCGCATGCACCCCGGTATCGGTGCGCCCGGCGCTGGCCGTAGTGATCGGCTCACAGGCAATCTCGGCCAATGCGACCTCAAGCGCATCCTGTATCGCGCAAGCATTGGGCTGTGTTTGCCAACCGCAAAAACGGCTGCCGTCGTATTCCAAACCAAGCGCGACTCTCACCATAACAGCGCGCTCACCAGCAAGACACCGAAACCGATAACAAATAACAAATCAAGCAAAGTAAATGCTGGAAACTCAAGTGTAATGTTCGAAGATGGCGCATTGGGCAGCGTTAGCGCCGCTTCCCAGCGTTCGCGTATTGAATTGGCAGGCAGGCCGCTTTCCGCATACTGTAAGGTCAACCAGAGTCTGACCGCGATGCGCTCCAGCGGCAAACCAAGCGGCTTAAGCGGTGCCAATAGGCCATAAATGCCCGCCAACAATTGTTCACGCTTTAAACGGGCCAGCAGTATCGCCAGCGCCGTGATCATCAGCAACAAGCGCCAGGCTTGAAGCGCTCCGGCCTGCAAACCTTCTTGTGTCGGTACTTCCCAAGCAGCTATGAGCGGTGAACCAGGTGTAGAAAACGCGTATAGCACAAGCAACGCAATGAGCAAGATTCGTGTGCGGCGCACCAAACGCCAGCAGGTATTAACACCGCCCGCCCACACCCCAAGCGCCAGCAAAGCACTCACCGCCCATAGAACGATGACGCCAAACCAAGGAATCGCCACCGCAAATGCGACCCAAGCAAGCAACAAGGCGGTTGGATGTATCGTCAAAAATCAAACCCTAAAAACGCACGGGGCCGCTTTAAGCGGCCCCGGTTAGCGTGTAAAAAGTATATCAGGAAAGGGTGGCGAGCAACTTTTTCGCGTCTTCTTGTTGATCCGGTCCGCCTTCGGAAACCACTTCCTGCAAAATTTCGCGTGCACCCTCTTTATCACCCATTTCCAGGTAGGCGCGTGCAAGATCAAGCTTGGTGGAAGCCTCTTCCCATACGGTGCTGTCACCCGCCAATGTAGTGGCGTCTTCCAAAGATGATCCACCAAAATTTGCGGCAGACGATGCGGTGGTTTCTCCCAAATCAAGACTAATCCCCGACAAATCAAGATCAGGCATCATGGGGGTTTCTTCGGCTGCAACCGTCGTTGCAGGTTCAGCTTCTGGCTCAAGATTGAAGTCGAAATCGAGCGCGAGCGTATCTTCATCGGGCTTTGATGCCTCAGATTTAGAAACCTCTGGCGAAACTTCCAATTCCATTTCCGGCAAATCAAACGTCAAAGTATCCCCACCCAAATCGACGCTCGCGGCGGGTGCTTCGGCTTGCTTCTCTACTGCTTGCGGGATGATGGTGTCGAGATTGAAATCAAGCGCCGCCATCCCTAGCGTTTCGTCCGAGGCAGGGGGAACGGTATCCAAATTGAAGTCGAGAGTATCGCTCATGGTCTCTTCGGCTTCAGCCGCCGCTTCTGGCAACGACTCGGCAGCTTCGTTCGCCGCCATCGCGCCAGTTAAGCCGCCTTGCGTATCCAGATCGAGACTGAAATCCAGATCGGGCGCAACGGCCGCTGCAGCTACAGCGGCTCCCGCTGCGGCTACCATGCCAACCCCCTCGCCCTTGCCTTCCGGCGCGGCGTAAAGTGGATTTGCAGCATCAAGGCCACGACCGAATTCTGCGGCTTTTTCCCATACCGGCCCTTGGCCACTCGTGGCGGCATACAACTCACCAGCAAGTGTTTCAAACGCAGCGTTATTCTTACGACCCGCATAGATCTCCAACAACTTGAGTTGAATCTCGTGGCGGTTCGGATCCTTACTCATCGCTTCTTTTAGGATCTCTTCCGCTTGGGCGTCGCGACCGTAGGCCATGTACACCTCGGCCTCGGCGATAGGATCGACATCATTAGTATCGATCGCCCCCATGCCGGCTTGGCTGAAGTCAGTCAGGAACGAAGTGTCGCCGGTATCGATTTGTCCGCCTGCGGTATTGCCAAAGACGGTATTCGTTTTCAGATCACCGCCGCTGGTCATGATGCTATCTTCGAAGCTTGCCAAGCTCTTCTTGCGGCGGCGTCCGAGCGCCCATAGACCCGCAAACAAGCCACCCACTACCGCAGCCGCACCACCGCCCATATACAGCGGATTACCCATCACGGTATCCATGAATGAGGTTTCCGGCTCGGGTTGCGGCACGGGTTTTGCCTTGGGCTTAGGTGCCGGTTTCGCTTCTTCCGGTTTTGGCTGTTCGGGAACGGCTTTCACCAAAGGCTCGACGGGTGTTCCCGGCGCAGCTGGCGCAGCAGCTTCCTTCACAGGCTCCGGTTTAACTTCGGGCTTAGGCGGTTCCGCTTTTGCTACCAAGGGCGGCGCAATCGGTTTTGCCTTGGCTTGCTTTTCCAGTTCAGCCATTTGCTTGTTCTTAAGCTCAAGCAATGTCTGCATTTCTTTGACGTTTTTCTCCAGATCGGCGACGCGCGAACTGGCTTCTTTGAGGGCTTTTTCTTTCGCTACCGCGTCATCTTGTGCGGCAGTTAGTTTTTCTTGCAAAGCACGAGTCTCGGCTGCCCCAACTCCTTTTCCGGCCACACCCGCACCTTTGCCTTTATCGGGGGTCTCGCCCTTGGAAAGCTTGAGCACATCTTTCGCTGGTTCTTGCGCCTTAGCTACTTTGTCTTCGGCCTTGGCGGTGATTTTGCCGGCGGCTTCCGGTTTCGCTTCTTCTTTCGCTGGCTGCTGCTCGGCCACTGCGCCCGCCAGCTTCTGCCGATAGGCGTTCCAATCTGCTGCGTGGGCCTTGATTTCCTTGGCGGCGGCGGATTGGCCCGTATTGTCTAGCTGCGCTTTCTCCGGCGCACGCAAAATTTGACCCGACTTCAGGCGGTTCATGTTGTTGTCGTCGAAAGCATTCTTGTTGCTTTCATACAGCGCGACCATCATCTGCTCAAGGCTATAGCCTTCCGGCTTCATTTCGCGCGCGATCTTCGACAGCGAATCGCCTTTCTTGACGCTGTGCTCTTGCCGTACGGGCTTAGCCGCTGCGACTGGCGCTGGCGTTATTG
>JAUXTZ010000242.1 GCA_030681095.1 Burkholderiales bacterium | reverse complement strand
GTGTTGACCACCTTTGTCGCCGGCATTCCCGAGCTGGTTCGGCCAGGAGAAAACGGCTGGCTGTTCCCGGCGGGATCGGTCGATGCGTTAGCGGCGGCAATGGAGGATTTTCTGGCAACGCCCGTCGATGTGCTGATGCGTATGGGAGAAGCGGGGTATCAAAGCGTTCTGCAGCGGCATTCCATAGACACCGAGGCGGCGAAGCTGGGAGTGTTATTCCGAAAATGAACGAAATTTCGTTACGCAATACCATTGAAAGTATTCGGCAAGATGCGCTGCGATACGTGGACTGGAGGAAACAGCCAGGTTTCTGGGTCACGCTGTCCTATAGAGTCCGCCGCCTGCGCAAATTCGGTGCGGGGCCTTTCAGGCTGTTGCTGGTGCCTAGTGACGTTTGCTTGGGACTTGTCAAATGGATTGTTTCGGACTCGACGATTCCCTCTTCCGTCGATGTCGATCCCGGCTTGTATCTACCCCACCCCAACGGGCTTGTCATAAGCTACCGGGCGAGAATTGGTGCGCAAGTGGCCATCTTCCAGCAAGTCACCTTGGGAGAGTGGCAGAATGGGGTGCCTGTTGTGGAAGATGGGTGCGCCCTTTACGCGGGGGCCAAGGTCATTGGCGGAATCACGATTGGATCGCAATCAAAGATCGGCGCGAATGTGGTTGTCAATGCGAACATTCCCGCGAGTTCTTCGGTTTCAGTCGCAACCGCTTCGTTCAGGGTCCGTTCTTCGACTACACAAACGGAGAATGGGGTTCGCTGAGTTTCTTCAGGGAGTACATCTGCCTCGCTTCTTCCTCTACTAAATCGGGTGAATTACTTTGGTTGATATCCTGCTTGTCGGCTTGACTGCATTTGAATTGGTGCCGGTAACGGTGCTATTCCTTCAGGTGCTGATGGCTTTACCCGCTTATCGGCCCAGGCCTCTGCCGCAGGGCAGGCGTCCCACCGTGTGTCTGCTGATTCCCGCGCACAACGAAGCTGACGTGATTACCGGCACCTTGCGATCCATTACTCCTCAGCTTGCCGAGGGAGATCGGCTACTGGTGGTCGCGGACAACTGTGACGACGAGACAGCGGGGATTGCCCGCGGCTTGGGCGCGGAGGTGATCGAGCGCACGGACCTAGAACGCCGCGGCAAGGGTTACGCGCTTGATTTTGGTATGCGTCACATGCGGAACGATCCACCCGAGGTGGTCATCGTTATCGATGCCGATTGCCAAGTGCATCCAGGGGCGATTGACCGGCTTGCGCGCACTTGCGGCGAAACAGGGCGCCCGGTGCAGGCCTTGGATCTGATGATCTCTCCCAAAGGCGCTGGGCTTAAAACCCGCATCGCGGAATTTGCCTGGGTGGTGAAGAACCAAGTGCGGCCGCTGGGGTATCGCCGTATGGGGCTGCCCTGTCAATTGATGGGTACAGGCATGGCATTGCCTTGGGCGTTGCTCAGCCAGGCCCGGCTGGGGAATGCCAATATCGTCGAGGACATGAAGCTGGGTATCGATCTGGCCGTGGAAGGTTTTCCGGCCATCTTTTGTCCCGAGGCCAAGGTAAGCAGTTTCTTTCCCGACGGGAAGCATGCCGAGGCAACGCAAAGAACGCGGTGGGAGCATGGCCACCTGAGCACGATCCTGCAAGAATTTCCACGTCTCTTGATCCAAGCGGCTGCCAAAGGGGATATCCGCTTGCTTGGTCTCGCCCTCGATCTTGCCGTGCCCCCCTTGGCATTGTTGGTCATTCTGCTTTCAGTTGTATTTTCCTTTGCTCTGGCCGGTATGGGGATGGGCCTATCCGCCCGGCCCTTTCTGCTGGCATCAATTGCTTTAGGGCTGCTGATGACGGCCGTGTTGTTGGCCTGGCATGGATGGGGTAGGCAGGTGATTTCGTTTGCCGATTTGCTGTCGGTTCCGTTTTATGTGCTTTCAAAAATCACTCTCTACCTGAAGTTCTGGACCCGGCGCCAGAAGGCTTGGGTGAGGACTGATCGGGATTGACCAAGCCATGAATGATTTCGACAGAAATATTTATTGCCTGCTCGGCCTACCATTCGATGCGGTGGATATGGCGGGGGCTGTCCGGCGGGTTCGTGAGGCCGCTGGAAGAAGAACCCCATGCTTTCTCTCCACGCCCAATCTGAATTTCCTCATCGCCTGCCAGACTGACGCCGAATTTCGCGACTCGGTGATCAACAGCAATCTCAACATCGCAGACGGCATGCCGCTGGTGTGGATCGCCCGATTGCTGGGCATCCCGATTCGGGAGCGCGTTGCCGGTTCGGATCTGTTCGAGCAATTGAGAAAAGGCACATCCGCTCAACTATCGGTGTATTTTTTTGGCGGTATGGAAGGCGTGGCCAAGGAAGCTTGCCGCCGACTCAATGCAAAGTCCTCTGGCCTCGTTTGTGCTGGCCATGAGACGCCAGGGTTCGGATCGATCGAGGATATGAGTGGAGATGAAAGCATCGGGAAAATCAACGCTAGCGGCGCGGATTTCCTGGTGGTATCGCTGGGCGCTAAAAAGGGGCAAGCCTGGATCGAGCACAACCGTGCGCGGATTTCGGTGCCGGTGATCAGTCACCTTGGGGCGGTAGTGAATTTTGTAGCCGGCACGGTGAGTCGGGCACCGCGCTGGATGCAGCAGGTTGGGCTGGAATGGGTGTGGCGAATCATGGAGGAGCGCGGTCTGTGGCGCCGCTATTTCAATGACCTCTTGGCGCTGCTTCGCCTGTTGGCTACGCGGGTTATTCCTTATGCCCTCTTTTTAAGATGTCAGCCAGTAAGCCAAAGTGAACTGGCCGCCGCTACGGTGGAGATCAGGGAGAGAGAGGATGCGTGTGTTATCTATTGCCAGGGTGCGTGGTCGGCGCAAAACATCGATCGTCTGCGGTCGAGCTTCAAGCAAGCCGCCGCCAGATCGTGCGACATCGAGTTGAATCTGGAACAGGTGACTTACGTCGACAGCGCTTTCATCGGGCTGGTCATGCTGCTTTACAAGCATCAGCAAAAGCTGGGAAAGCGGCTGGTCATCACAGGATTGTCGAAGCGGATTGAGAAAATTTTTCGCTGGAATGGCGCGGCGTTTCTTTACGGTATGCCAGCGCCAATAGACGAATCCGACGCTTGAGCATGATCAATGGGATTCAAGTGATCCTGGCTGTCATTCAATGGAAATCTAGCTGGCGCAGAATATTGCGGTCATAAGTTTTGAGATGGGTTTAGTGGGAAATTTATCCCGATGTTCTGCTGGAAGGTAAACACATGAAAGCAATTCCAACCGCACTTGTTCTTGCCGCCCTGATGAGCGCGGCGAGTATTGGCGCCGTCGTGGCACGACCCAGCACCAAGGCGGCTGAAGTAGGGCCCGCGATTGTGCTGGAACAAATGGTGCCCGTGCAATTCGGCGACTGGCGTGAAGAGCGGCAGACCCAAGTGCAGATGGTCAACCCGCAAACAAAAGAACTGCTGGACAAGCTCTATAGCCAGATACTTACCCGCACCTATGTGAATGCTGACGGGTACAAGATCATGCTTTCGCTCGCCTACGGCAGTGACCAGCGTGGCGGCATGCAGGCCCATAAGCCGGAGGTCTGCTACCCGGCGCAGGGCTTCACCCTGAAGTCGAACCATGCCGGCATGCTGACGACCATTTTTGGCGGCATACCGGTGCGTCGGCTCGATACATTCTTGGGCGCCCGCCAGGAGCCGGTCACTTACTGGTTCACCGTGGGCGATCGGGTGGTTGGCGGTACGATCTACAAGCGATTGGTGGAAATGCGTTACGGCCTGACCGGACAGATCCCGGACGGCCTGCTGTTCCGTGCTTCCTCGATCGACCCTGATCCCACTCGCGCATATCGCGCGCATGAGCAGTTCGTCAACCAGATGCTCCAGTCGATTCCGCCTGCGGACCGTCAGCGTCTGAGCGGTTTGGGCAATAGCTGAGCCTGCATTCAGAACTCGGCGCGCAGGCCGGCGCTCCATCTTTCATAGCGGTAATCCGCAGAGCCGACCGAGGAGTTGCGCCGCTCCGTGTCATAGCTCAAGGTAGCCTGCGCACTGCGCAACGCCTGGTATCCCAAGGTAAGCCCCCCGCCCCGGATCTGGTCGGTGCGGGCCTCGTCGAATTGCACGTTCTGGCTGCGCATGGTTCCGCTCAGCGTAATTTTGGACGTTGCAAGCCAGGTAGCGCCGAGCGTCGCATTGTCGGTGGTCGTGGTCGTCGAAACGGTCGCGGTATCGGATGATCCGACGCTCTTGCTCACACTCGCATTGAAGCTAAGCTTCCCCGTCGGCGCCCAATTTCCGCTCAAGCTCCAGGTCGGCTGGCGCTGCGTAGTCGGGCCATCGATGCGCCGAGTCTGGCCCACGGCCCAGGCAATACGCGACACGCCGGTCGGCGCCCAATTGCCGTTCAGGTTCAATTCCGTTTGCTCGTAGGGCCGGGCCGGTAACTGATTCGGATAGTCGCCTTCGGTCTTGCGGTACTGCATGCCGAGGTAGTTGCCGGCCGACGTAGGCATGCGCCAGCCGAGGCTATGGATGCGCTCGGTGCGGTCCAGCACTTTGCGCGAGCTGGGAGAAAAAGCAAACGTCGCATCGCTCAAGCCGAAGTCGAGAAAAAAGCTGGGATGCGCCTGGTAGCTGGCGCTAAAGCCCATTACGGTCTGTTTCTGTTTGCTCTGCTCAGTGGTAGAGACATCGGCTTGGGATTGCAAATTCTGCTGAATCAGATAATTCAGGCTGCCGCTGAGCTGGTTGCCCACCACCCAACTCCAGTCCACCCGGGCGTTCAATTCGGTAGAGGGCTTGAGAATAACGCGGTCGAAATCCACTTGGGTAAAGTTGCTGCGCAACGCCACCACCTGACGCCCGAACCGCAGGTCGGCATCTACGCCGGCGCCGACACGGTGCGTGGTGACCGATGCATCGGTCGAACCAAGCAGCGCCAGCGCCTGCGCGTCGTTTGCCACGCGAAAATAATTGCTGTCGTGCGACACGTTATATTCCAGCTTGAGGCGCACGGTGTCTTCCGGATGCGCATACGCGCCACTGGCTACGCACAGCGTGGCCCAAGCGCTCCAATGCAGCAGCCGTTTCATCACCAATAGCTCCACTGGCCGGTTGTTAGCACCCACACACCCAGCACACCGTTGGTGACCGCATGCGCGAAGATGGCGTAATTGAGATGCCCGGTGCGGCGATACAGCCAGGCGTAGACCAGGCCGGCGAAGATGCCCGCCAG
>JAUXTZ010000229.1 GCA_030681095.1 Burkholderiales bacterium | reverse complement strand
GAGCCGGTATTGATCGAAGGCAAAGCAATTCAATTGCATCCGCTGGTGTGCGCGGCGTTCAACGCCGACTTCGACGGCGACCAAATGGCGGTGCACGTGCCGCTGTCGCTCGAAGCGCAAATGGAAGCACGCACCTTGATGTTGTCGTCCAACAACGTGTTGTCGCCTGCTAACGGCGACCCGATCATCGTGCCGTCGCAGGATATCGTGTTGGGCCTGTATTACATGACGCGTGATCGTATCAACGCCAAGGGCGAAGGCGCGCTGTTTGCCGATCTGTCCGAAGTGTCGCGTGCGTATGAATCGCGTAAAGTCGATTTGCACGCCAAGGTTCAGGTACGCATCAAAGAATACGATGTGGACGCC
This sequence comes from Burkholderiales bacterium, assembly GCA_030681095.1. Lineage (GTDB taxonomy): Bacteria > Pseudomonadota > Gammaproteobacteria > Burkholderiales > Thiobacteraceae > RBG-16-58-11. The sequence goes on along the minus strand of JAUXTZ010000229.1, from coordinate 3,682 downwards.
GATGGCACCAAGAAAGAAAAATTTACCCGCTATAACACCACGGTGGGCCGCGCCCTGCTGTCCGAAATTTTACCGCCCGGCTTGTCATTCGATTATGTGAACAAGGCGCTGAAGAAGAAAGAAATTTCCAAGCTGATCAACGCCAGCTTCCGGCAATGCGGTCTGCGCGAGACCGTCATTCTCGCCGACAAGTTGATGTATACCGGCTTCACCTTTGCGGCACGTTCGGGCATGTCGTTCTGTGTGGATGACATGTTGATCCCGACTGAGAAGGTGGGCCTGCTCGCCAGCGCTGAAGAAGAAGTGAAAGAAATCGAACGCCAATATTCCTCCGGCCTCGTCACGCAAGGCGAGCGCTATAACAAAGTGGTGGATATTTGGTCGCGCGCCGGTGACGTGGTGGCCAAGGCGATGATGGATCAGCTCGGCACACAAGACACGGTGAATCGTGAAGGTAAGAAAGTTAAGCAGGAGTCGTTCAACTCGATTTACATGATGGCCGATTCCGGCGCGCGCGGTTCCGCCGCACAGATTCGCCAGCTGGCCGGGATGCGCGGCCTGATGGCGAAACCGGATGGCTCTATTATCGAGACGCCGATCACGGCGAACTTCCGTGAAGGCTTGAATGTGTTGCAGTACTTCATCTCAACTCACGGCGCGCGTAAAGGCCTGGCCGATACCGCACTGAAGACCGCAAACTCGGGTTACCTCACGCGTCGTCTAGTAGACGTGACGCAAGATCTGGTGGTCACCGAGCATGATTGCGCCACCGAGCAAGGCGTGGTGATGAAGGCCTTGATCGAGGGCGGTGAAGTGATCGAAGCGCTACGCGAACGCATCCTTGGCCGCGTCGTGGCCTTGGATATCTACAACCCTGAGAACAGCCAAGTGATGTTCCCAGCCGGTACCCTGCTTAGCGAGGATGCGGTGGATGCGATCGAAGCCGCGGGCATCGACGAAGTGAAAGTGCGCACCCCGCTCACTTGTGAAACGCGCTTTGGTCTGTGCGCCCTGTGTTATGGGCGGGATTTGGCGCGCGGCGCGTTGGTGTGCGACGGTGAAGCGGTCGGCGTGATTGCGGCGCAATCGATTGGCGAACCGGGCACGCAGCTCACCATGCGCACCTTCCACATCGGCGGCGCGGCATCGCGTGCTGCAGTTGCCAGCCAAGTCGAGTTGAAATCCAGCGGCACCATGCGCTTTGGCCCGACTATGCGTTATGTGTCCAATATGCGCGGCGAACAAGTGGTCATCTCGCGTACCGGCGAAGTTTTGGTGCAAGACGATAGCGGTCGTGAGCGCGAGCGCCACAAGGTGCCCTACGGTGCGACGCTGCATGTGATGGACGGCAATCCGGTCAAGGCGGGCAAAGCCGTCGCGACCTGGGATCCGCATACCCGTCCAATCATTACCGAATACGCCGGCAAGGTGCGGTTCGAGAACGTGGAAGAAGGCGTCACGGTAGCCAAACAGATCGACGACGTGACTGGTCTCTCCACGCTGGTGGTGATTGACCCCAAACGTCGTGGCAGCGCGACCTCCAAGGGGTTACGCCCCCAGGTGAAATTGCTGGATGAGAAGGGCAAGGAAGTGAAACTTGCCGGCTCCGATGCCCCCGTTAATATCAGCTTCCCGGTCGGCGCCATCATCACCGTGAAAGACGGCCAAGATGCAGGCGTGGGTGAAGTGCTGGCACGGATTCCGCAAGAATCCACCAAGACACGCGACATCACCGGCGGTTTGCCACGCGTGGCGGAGTTGTTCGAAGCGCGCTCGCCTAAAGATGCCGGCATGCTGGCGGAAATCACCGGCACCGTTTCTTTCGGCAAAGACACCAAGGGCAAACAGCGTCTGGTGTTGACCGACCTCGACGGCGTGGCGCACGAATATCTGATCTCGAAAGACAAGCACGTCACCGTGCATGACGGTCAAGTCGTCAACAAAGGCGAGACCATTGTTGACGGCCCAGCCGAACCGCACGATATCCTGCGTTTGCTTGGGGTAGAGGCGTTGGCGCGCTACATCACCGACGAGGTGCAAGATGTGTACCGCTTACAAGGCGTGCGCATCAACGACAAGCACATCGAAGTCATCGTGCGTCAAATGTTGCGCCGCGTGCAGGTGACCGACGCCGGCGACACGCGCTTCATTCTGGGCGAGCAAGTCGAGCGTGCCGAATTGCTGGATGAAAATGACCGCATCAAAGCAGATGGCAACAAACGTCCGGCGAGTTACGAGCATGTGCTGCTCGGCATCACCAAGGCGTCCCTGTCTACCGACTCGTTCATCTCCGCAGCCTCGTTCCAAGAGACCACGCGCGTGCTGACCGAAGCGGCGATCATGGGTAAGCGCGACGAACTACGTGGGCTCAAAGAAAACGTCATCGTCGGCCGCCTCATCCCGGCGGGTACCGGCTTGGCCTATCACCGTGCGCGCAAGCGTCAGCGCTTGGGGCTGGACGTGGCTACCGGCTCGACCGATATCGAGTTGGTGGACGAAGGCACCGCTTCCGGAACGGAAGAAGTGGCTTAAGCCAAGCGCTGTAAAACGCTTGGCGAAAAGGGCAGCGCAAGTTGCCTTTTTTGTTTTGAATGAATCGCTTGGATGTATTTGGCGGCGGCGTGGAGCAGGGCGAAGCGTAAATGAACTCATTCCGATCCCGCATAAGGGGTTGACAGAGCGCAGCTAAGCCCATAAAATCGCCAGTCTTTTTACCCAGTCCGGAATAAAAACCGCTCAACAGCGGCTCGGACAATCGGTTTGAACTCGCGGTGGGACGGCGCTTATATAACGCGCCGTCCCATCGTTTTTAACTGAAGGAATGCTATGCCAACCATTAACCAACTGGTGCGCAAAGGCCGCTCGGTCGAAGTGACCAAGAGCAAAGTGCCTGCGTTGCAAAGCAGCCCGCAAAAGCGCGGCGTGTGCACCCGTGTGTACACCACGACGCCGAAAAAACCGAACTCCGCCTTGCGCAAAGTCGCCAAGGTGCGTTTGACCAATGGCTTCGAGGTAATTAGCTACATCGGCGGTGAAGGCCATAACCTGCAAGAGCACTCGGTGGTACTGATCCGTGGCGGCCGGGTAAAAGACTTGCCGGGTGTGCGTTACCACATCGTGCGCGGTAGCTTGGATACCACGGGCGTGAAAGATCGCAAGCAATCCCGTTCCAAGTACGGTTCCAAGCGCCCCAAAGCGGCGTAATTTAAGTCATAAACGATTAGACCGAGGTCACTATGCCCCGTCGTAGAGAAGTCCCCAAACGCGAAATTCTTCCCGATCCGAAATTCGGCAACGTGGAAGTATCGAAATTCGTTAACGTGCTGATGACCGGCGGCAAGAAATCTGTAGCCGAGCGCATTCTGTATGGCGCGTTGACCCAGATCACGACTAAAACCGGCAAGGATGCGGTTGAGGTGTTCAGCCAGGCGCTATCCAATGTGCGCCCGATGGTGGAAGTAAAAAGCCGCCGCGTTGGTGGCGCCAACTACCAAGTGCCGGTGGAAGTGCGTGCAGTACGCCGCATGGCGCTGGCCATGCGCTGGCTGCGTGACGCAGCGCGCAAGCGTGGTGAAAAATCCATGGGGCAGCGTCTCGCCAATGAATTAATGGAAGCGGCCGAAGGCCGTGGCGGTGCGGTGAAAAAGCGCGAAGAAGTGCACCGCATGGCGGATGCCAACAA
>JAUXTZ010000218.1 GCA_030681095.1 Burkholderiales bacterium | reverse complement strand
CCGGCTCGGGCACGATTTCACCCTGCGAAAAAGTTTGCTCCGACAACTCGACGAAACCCAGCGCCTCTTCGAATGCAGTCAATTGGCACGCCAACTCGCCGTCGCGATTCATGGCAAACGACATGCCGTCAAACACCAACTCATCCTGACCACCGACTAGATTCGTGTAAATCGCTGGCATCCCGGTCTCGCGCACGCGTTCCCGAATAGCCTCATGGCGCGTAGTCTGTTTGCTCATGTGATAGGGCGAGGCATTGAGCGCGAGCAACACTTGGGCGCCGGCTTCCTTCGCCCGCCACACGGGCGCCTCTTCCCAAATATCGGCGCAAATCGTAATGCCAATCTTCACACCCTCGTGCTCGAACACACACGCCTCAGTACCGGACGTGAAATAGCGCACCTCGTCGAACACGGTGTGATTGGGTAGTTTGTGCTTGTGATAAGTGGCAATGACTTTGCCATCACGCAACACCGATGCGGCATTGAAGCGCTGGTCATTGACCCAATCAGGGTGCCCCACTACCACCGCGATTCCCGATACTTGCTGCGCTAATGCGTGAAGCGTATCCAAGCAACGGGAAAGAAAGCCATCGCGCAACAATAAGTCTTCCGGCGGATAGCCTGTCAACGCCAACTCAGGCGTGACCAATAAGGTCGCGCATTGCTCCTTGGCGCGGTTGGCATAGTCGAGAATCTTGGCGGCGTTGCCTTCCAAGTCGCCGACTAGGCAGTTGATTTGTGCGAGTGCGATTTTCATAGAAATTCTTTAGCCGCTATTTCGCGGCAGATAAATTTAAGCACTCCCTATCGCCGCACTTATTGCTGCACCAATCTCGGCTGGCGAGCGCGCCACGACCACGCCGGCTTTTTCCAGCGCGCGAATTTTGTCTTCCGCCTGGCCTTTGCCGCCGCTGATGATCGCGCCGGCATGACCCATGCGCTTGCCTTTGGGTGCGGTCTGGCCGGCGATGTAGGCTGCGACGGGTTTTTTAACGTGGGATTGGATGTATTCGGCCGCCTCTTCTTCCCGCGTGCCGCCGATCTCGCCCACCATCACGATCGCTTCCGTCTGCGCATCGTTCTGGAACATTTCCAGGCAATCGATAAAATCCAGGCCCTTGATCGGATCGCCACCGATGCCGACACAGGTGGTCTGGCCCAGCTTGAGTTGCGTGGTTTGATACACCGCCTCATAGGTGAGCGTGCCGGAACGCGACACGATGCCGACCTTGCCCACTTGATGAATAAAGCCGGGCATGATGCCGATCTTGCACTCGCCGGCCGTGATCAGGCCGGGGCAATTGGGGCCGATCAATTTCGCGCCGGTAGCTTTCAACGCCGCTTTCACATTCAACATATCCAATACCGGAATGCCCTCGGTGATGCACACGATCACTTCGATCCCGGCATCTGCCGCTTCCATGATGGAATCCGCCGCATAGGGCGAGGGCACGTAAATCACGCTGGCTGTAGCACCCGTCGCCTGCACCGCATCGCGCATGGTGTTGAACACCGGCAGATTCAGATGCGTCTGCCCACCCTTGCCCGGCGTCACGCCACCCACCATCTGCGTGCCGTAGGCCAGCGCTTGTTCGGAATGAAACGTGCCCTGCTTGCCGGTGAAGCCTTGGCACAGGACCTTAGTATTTTTGTTGACCAGGATGCTCATGATTAAGGAATGCCGGGGTAAAGAATGAAAAAAGCATTTTACCTTGTACCGTTAGAAGAATCTCGTTCGGTTTATAGCTAGCGCTGATAGCGGCAAGGTGGTCCGCTCCCCCCATTGCCAAACGTAAAGCGACACCTTACACTTGTCAAATGATCAAAAGCTTCCAACATAAAGGGCTGGAGCGTTTCTTCAAGACAGACACCAAGGCGGGAATTTAGCCGCATCACGCCCAAAGGCTCCGGCTCCAGCTTACTGCATTGAACATTGCGGAAGCCCCTGAGGAAATGAACGTCCCCGGCTGGCCGTTATCACACATTAAGCGGCGATTTGTCTGGCTTTTATTCCATTACCGTCAATGGCAATTGGAGGCTGATCTTCAAGTTCGATGGCAAGGAAGCTGAATTGGTCGATTACACGGATTATCACTAGGAGAAATATCATGGAGATGCATAACCCTGCACACCCTGGAGAATTGCTGCGCGAATATCTCCCGGAAACCATGACGGTGACCGAAGCTGCTGATCGCTTGGGCGTCACGCGTCAAACCCTCTCAGCCGTGCTGAACGGCCGGTCAGGCATCAGCGCGGATATGGATTTGCGCCTAGCTGCCGCGCTCAAAACCACGCCCGGCTTCTGGTTACGCTTGCAAGCACAGCGCGATTTATGGGAAGCAAAACAAAAGCCGCGGCCAAAAATTGCGCCATTCAGGCGCGCGGCTTGAATACGTCTGGAAGACGTAGAGGGGTAGCAGAGAGAATGGTGTCGACCCCATTTACGACCCACCGGCTTGCTTTTGACCAGGATGCTGTGCTGGCCAGCGCAGTTAAGGGAATACTGCAACAACAGTCTAGGCGGCCTTCAGCGTTTGAATCTTTTCATAATCACGATGTTTGGCAAGCTCCCACAAGTCGAGGGTTTGCTGCATGCGCAGCCAAATCTCCGGGCCATTCCCGAGCAGGCGGCCCAGCCGCATGGCCATATCCGGGCTTACCGCACGCTTCTCATTGATCAATTCCGATACAGTCAGACGAGAAACACCAAGCCGTTTGGCAAAGTCAGCTTGGGTCATCCCGAGCGAGGGCAAGACATCTTCGCGCAAAATCGTACCAGGGTGCGTCGGGCGGCGTTTCGGGTCGCGTAGTGATTTAGCCATCAGTGATAATCCTCCAAAGTTACATCGGTCACGTCCTCACCCTCAAAGCGGAAGGTGATACGCCAGTTACCCGATACGCTCATCGCCCACTCGCCTTTGCGGCTACCCTTAAGCGGGTGCAGGTATAAGCCAGGTATATTCACCTGTTCGGGCGCGCTAGCATCATCCAGTAGATCAAGAATACGAATAATGCGTGAAACATGTTGCGCTTGAATGCCCTGCGCCTCACCCTTGCGGAATAACCGTTCTAACCCTTTATGGCGGAAGCGTTTGATCACGCCGAAAAGAGTAACAGATGACAATACTAAATGCAATCAACAGGATTACATATGAAGAACAGTCGATAAGCAATGAACCGTGTTTTCTCGTTTGGAAATCGAGGGGTGTAACGGCGGGAACGCTACAAAGCTAGACCTGACCCCGGCTTGTGCTGAGTGCGGCTGGGCTCGCGCCGAAAGCAGTGGTAGGTGCCGTGATGCGCAAACTCACGCACCTGATCTATGGGGTAATCAAGTCGGGGCAGCCGTTCGATGCGCATCTCGCTTCTGCGAAGGTTGATTTTCAAGACGGTATCTGACCCCGGCCTGTGTGTGCGATTTTCCACTGCTGAGTAGCAATTGCAATTCCAATGGCCCCCACGATGTAGAGCAATGGCACCACAAAGATTTTCAACCATCGAGGGCCGGGCGCAAAAAATCCTAAAGGAATCACGACGAATACAAATGCCCCATACACACCTGATATCCAGGAAAGGTTTTTGTTTCGTACTGCCTTGTGCTTTGCGCCGCAACTACCACAAGTAACTCGAAACAGTCTCACCCGAGGCAGACCAAAGCCGCAGCGCTCACAATTGGCCCTCACTTGTAATCCCCAAAAAGGATTGCCCGTAGTACCGCCGCTTGGTCATTGAGATTGACCCCGGCTCCCAGCAAATTCCCGGTGATTGCACCAACACTGGCCGACGCTCCCACTGGGCCACTGATTGCGCTAACGACACCAGCCGTCGCCATTCGGACACCAAGACAGCCTTGAAGATTTGACTCTTGCATGGACGACGAGGTCAGGTCTAGCTTTGCAGCATTCCCAACGCGCGTGCAAAAATCAAAGTCTACATTCCCAGCACACCCACTCCGAGCAATCATGAGAATCATCTAAGCAACCCCCAAATTCACAAATAAAAAAAGGCCATTTATCCACGAAGCTCTAGGCTTTCAGCTCAGCCGCACAATGCGCCAAGCTCGCATTCCAATCCGGCAAGCGGATACCGAACACCCGCGCTAGTTTGGTATTGGACATCACGGAATACGCCGGGCGCGGCGCGGGCAGCGGGTATTCGGCAGTGGTAATCGGGGTCATGCGCGGGTGCTTATCCGTGTGCTTCACAATCTCACTGGCAAAGCCGAACCAACTGGTTTGTCCCGCCGCAGTCAGGTGATACAAGCCGCCCTTTTCCGCCATCACCCCGGCCACCGCGCCTTGGTGCAGGCATTGCGCGAGAATCGTGCTGGTCGCCTCGGCGATCATACGGCTCCAAGTAGGAGCGCCCAGTTGATCGTCCACCACGCGCAATTCATCTCGCTCATTCGCCAAACGAAGTATCGTACGCAGAAAATTTTTGCCGCGCGCGCCATACACCCAACTGGTGCGCAAAATCAGATGCGGCGCGTTCACCGCTGCGATGGCTTTTTCTCCGGCGAGCTTGGTCTTGCCGTAAACACTGAGCGCATGCGGCGCGTCGATTTCCTCATACGGCGCACCTTTCAAACCATCGAACACGTAATCGGTGGAGTAATGCACCAGCGCGGCATTGAGCAATTTGGCTTCTTCCGCCAGCACACCGGGGGCGATGCCGTTTACCGCATGAGCCAACTCGTATTCTTCCTCGGCTTTATCCACAGCGGTGTAGGCCGCTGCGTTCACGATCAACGCCGGGGCGATTTGCCGCACGCTATGGCGAATCGCATCCGCATTCGCCAAATCAAGCGCCTCGCGCCCCAGCGCAATCACTTCGCCCAGTGGTGCGAGCGTGCGCTGCAATTCCCAGCCCACTTGACCATTGGCGCCGGTAATCAGGATTTTCATGGGAAGACTTCCGCGTCCTGAAGGCGTTGTGCGGCTTGATCCTTATTCGACAGCAAGGGTTCACCCACTAGCGGCCATTGCACGCCGATAGCCGGGTCGTTCCACAAAATCGCGCGCTCGTGCTGCGGCGCGTAGTAATCAGTGGTCTTGTACAGAAACTCGGCGTAATCCGAGAGCACCAAAAAGCCATGCGCAAAACCCGGCGGCACCCACATCATTTTTTTGTTCTCGGCAGATAGCTCTACCCCTACCCAACGGCCGAAGTTGGGCGACTGCTTGCGGATATCCACCGCCACATCGAATACGCTGCCCACCACCGCCCGCACCAGCTTGCCTTGGGCTTGTGCCAGTTGGTAATGCAGTCCGCGCAGCACGTTCTTGGCCGAGCGCGAGTGATTGTCCTGCACGAAATCGACATCGAGACCGGTAGCGTCACGTAACGCGCGCCGGTTGTAGCTCTCATAAAAAAAACCGCGCGCATCGCCGAATACTTTCGGCTCGATCACCAGCACTTCGGGTAAAGCAGTGGGCGTAACAATCATGTTTTTGCCTGAAATTTTTTGTACAAAGCCAGCACACGTGGCACATATTGTTGGGTTTCCCGATACGGCGGGATACGTTTTCCATAACGCAGCACCGCGTTTTCGCCCGCATTATAAGCGGCGAGCGCAAGCGACAAATCGTTGTTGAATTGCCGTAGCAGATCGCGCAGATAACGTGCACCGGCCGCGAGATTTTGCGTCGGATCATGCAAATTCTGCGCGCCATAACGCTTGCCGGTGCCGGGCATCACTTGCATCAAGCCGATGGCGCCCTTCTTCGACAGCGCGCCCGGCTCGTAGCCGGATTCGGTTGAGATCAAGGCGTGCAACAACGCCTCATCCAGTTGATAGGTCTGCGCGGTTTGCGCCACCAGCGCGGCATAGCGCTTTTGATTTGCCCAATTGATGCGGCCACCGCTCAGCGGCAAAGCCAAGGCAGGATTTTTCGCAATCTCGGTTTGCAGCAGCAAGGCATAACGGGTGTCTTGCTTCAGATCGGAGAGCACAAGCGTGCCCGCCTCATCGGTGTAGCCATATATATCGGCGTGGGCCACCAGCGGCGAGAAGATCAGGACTGAGTAAATGACCAGTAGGCGCATGTAGGGGCTCGGTTTGAGCCGCCTATGCTAAGCGAGCCGGCCGGCTCATACAAGCCATTAACGCAAAGCACTTCGCACACGGTGCTGTGATGGAGCTAAGCGGCTGTCACGAATGCGTCACATCTTCGCCATGCAAGTGCAAAGTTACGTCGCTAAATTTCGAAGCTCCCTTCCACCGCAACTCAAAGGAAAAACCATGCACTACAACAAACTTTCCATTGCACTAACCCTGGCACTCGCCGGCATGACCGGCAACGCATGCGCCCATGACCGTGACCATGAGAAGGATTTTGGCCTGAAAGTCCAACATCAACTGCGCGCCCAATCCGAGAAACTGTTCGGCGTTGAGCAGCCCTTAACCGATTCCGCGCCCGCCACCGTCGGCGCTTATCGCACGCTGTCGCAAACCGCCAACGACCAAGTGCTG
>JAUXTZ010000208.1 GCA_030681095.1 Burkholderiales bacterium | reverse complement strand
CCGAGTAGCGCAGCCATGCCGGGGGTAGTCGGCGTGGACTGTCTGAGCGCGCAGCGCGAGTTCCGCAGCCGCCCGGCATGGCGAGCAACGCAGGGTACCCCCAGCGCTTTTTGCTGGGGGCGGTAAGCGGGGTGTCTTTCTTTTTGGTTACTTTTGCTTGGACAAGCAAGAAAAAGTAACTGCCCCGCCGGGGCATAACCGGCCCAAAAAAATGCGCATAGCGCACGAAGCCTACCTGGAAATATCCTCAGCACCACAATATAAACACTTTGGTGGCACAGAAGGCCAACCGCGTTGCCCCAAACTTACGCCATACAGGTTATTACAGTTAGCACACCGTATGCCTGTCACTTTATGAATCCAATAGAGCATTGCGATGAGTAATGCTAATGGACCAAAAATATATAGCAGCGCGATGAAATCAAAATATACTGCCGCCCAAATAATACTTACTTCGACAACTAGTAAGGCAATCGTTGATACTATTGAATACAGCGATGCTTTGGCATGCACGCTCATAGTCTGAACGTCCAACATTATTTCGTAATCAAATTAATCATCCCTTCCACGTCGAGATTTTCCTGCCGGGTCTCGACCGGGCGCTCGGCGCAGTCTAGTATTTCACAGCTCATATACATTTGACGCAGACGCGTTTCCGCCGTGTCGCGATCCAAGGCTTGAATCGTGATTTTGTCCACCCGCTGGCCGTTGCGGGTACGGATGTTGAATTCGTATTTATTCATGGCGTCCCTCACTACAAACCAGCTTAGTCACGGTACTCCGGTTTTGGCTCGCGCGCCAACAGGTCTTCCAAGGCTTGGCGCGGCGACAAGCCCTCGAACATGACGCGATGCACCTCGCGGGTGATGGGCATTTCCACCTTCACCGCATCCGCCATACGCAGCACCTCGGCACAAGTGTGCACGCCTTCGGCGGTGTGCCCGAGTTGTTCGAGAATCGCCGGCAGCGCTTGACCCTGCGCGAGCCGCAAGCCCACGCTGCGGTTGCGTGACAGATCGCCGGTGCAGGTGAGGATCAGATCGCCTACACCGGCCAAGCCCATGAAGGTTTCCAGCCGGCCGCCCAGGGCGAGACCTAAGCGGGTGATCTCGGCCAGGCCACGCGTGATCAACGCCGCGCGCGCATTGAGCCCGAAGCCCATACCGTCGGCGATGCCGGCGGCGATCGCCATCACGTTTTTCACCGCGCCGCCCAATTCCACGCCCACCACATCCGTGCTCGAATAGACGCGCAGATGATGATTGTTGAGCCGCCCGGCCGTATCCTGCGCGAACGCGGCGTCGCTGGATGCCAGCGTCAGTGCACAGGGCAAGCCACGCGCTACTTCCTGCGCGAAGCTGGGGCCCGACAGCACGCCGCGCGGCACTTCGGCGTGCAGTGTCTCTGCCGCGACTTGATGCAGCAGCTTGGCGCCGCTCGGCTCGAAGCCCTTGCATGCCCACACGATGGCCGCCGTATTCCCCGCTTGGGTCAGCGCAGTCAACAGCGCGCGAAATCCGCTGGTCGGCACGACCACGAGAATCAATTCGGCGCCGTCGATCGCCTGCGCTAAGTCGGCGCTTAAGGCAATCGTATCGGGCAGGGAAAAGCCAGGAAGATAGCGCGCGTTTTCGCGCGTGGCGGCGAGCGCATCGCTTTGCCGACGATCACGCGCCCACAGCGTAATGGAATGATGTGCGGAAAGACTGATAGCCAGCGCGGTGCCCCACGCCCCCGCACCGAGGACGGCGATTTTCAAAGGCCCCACACTTCTTTCAGCGGCACAAAGCCGCTTTGCCCGTCGCGATGTTTGACTTTGACCCAACCGCCACTGGCGATTTCGACCAACTCCAACGCCACGTCGCGCTCGGCCTTGAATACCAGCGCTGCAGCGGCATCGGGCTGGCTGCGAATCTCGGCGACGGCAGCGGTAATTAATACGGTGCGCTTAGCGGCGAGTTTGGACGACTCCATCCACGCCAGCGCGCCGCTCGCATCACGCACTTTTACCCATTTATCCAAAGCGACGATGATTTCCACCGGATAGTGGCGGGAGAGAATAAACAGCTTCTTCGCCTGCGCGGAGGGTGCGTCGTACAGCACCGCCGCCTCGGCGTCGACGGAGCGGAATTCAAGCGCTTGCGCGGCCAAGCTGGCCACACACCACAGCGCACCGAGCAGCCAGCGCATGTTAGCTCGCGGCTACCTGTTCGCCGGCCGGCTGACCAGCTTGGGCTTGCTGCGCGCGCTGCTGCTGATACATCGCTTCAAAATTCACTGGCGCTAAATAGATCGGCATAAATCCGGCACGGCCCACCAGACCGGAAATCACTTCACGGATATAGGGGAAAAGCATATTCGGGCAAGTGATATGCATGACCAATTCCATCGTCTCATCCGGCACGTTGGCCACGCGGAAAATCCCGGCCTGCGCCGCTTCCACCAGATAGGCGGTACGCTCACCGAGCTTGGCTGTCACCGTCGCGGTGAGCGTCACCTCATACAAATCCTCGCCCACTCTTTTTCCTTCATTGAAAATCTTTACTTCAATCTGCGGCGCTTCGCGCTCTAGAAAAATCTCGGGGGAATTCGGGCATTCGAGCGAGGCATCCTTGACGTACAGTTTTTCGATGCCGAATTGCGGTTGCGGCTGGTCAGACATAATCACTCCTAAACGTGGGCCATCACGGCGCGAGGCCGCATTAAAAATGGCTATTTTACACACTTAAGATGACAAACAACCGTGCTTACTTGCGGGAAACCCAGGCTTTCAACTGCGGCCCGTTTAGCGCGCCGGACACGCGGTCGACCTCGACGCCCCGATGGAACAGGGCCAAGGTGGGGATGCTGCGGATCTGATATTGCTGCGCGAGCATTTGCTCCGCTTCGGTATTGACCTTGGCGAAGCGCACGCGGGTCGCGAGCTCGCTCGCGGTCTGGGTGAATACGGGCGCGAATTGCTTGCACGGCCCGCACCACGGCGCCCAGAAATCCACTACCACCGGCAATTCATTGTGCTGAATGAACTTGGCAAAATTAAATTGAGTCAGATCGACCGGCGTGCCGGGAAGAACCAAGCCATTGCACTTGCCACACTTGGGCTGCGCGGTCAGCTTTTCGTCGGGTACGCGATTGACGGCGAAACAATGGGGGCAGACGAGATGCATTTTTAGGCGTCGGGCGTCAGGCGTCGGGCGTCAGAAAAGACGGTGTTTTTCATATTTAATAAATGGTCACGCTCACTAAAATTTCAACCCCACCCCGTCGCCTGTCGCCTGACGCCTGCCTTTCATCCCAGCAGCGGCTCCAACTTCCCTTCTTGATCCAACGCCGACAGGTCATCGAACCCGCCTACATGGAAGTCGTCGATATAGATTTGTGGCACGGTGCGGCGGCCAGTTTTTTCCATCATTTCGGCCATTTTGGGGGGATCTAAATCGACGCGGATTTTTTCGATGGTCTCCACACCTTTGCGCTTCAATAAACGCTCCGCCATCGTGCAATAAGGGCATACGCCGGTGCAATACATGGTGATTTGGGCCACGATTATTTCTCCACAGGTAGGTTGGCTTGTTCCCAGGCGATCATGCCGCCCGCGAGATTGTAAACGTCGGCAAATCCATTTTGGGTCAAGGTGCCGCAGGCACCGGCCGAGCGGTGGCCGCTGCGGCAGGCCACGATCACCGGCTTGGTTTTGAATTTTTCCAGCTCGCTCAGACGATCTTTAAGCTGCCCCAGCGGAATATGCTTGGCATGCGGAATGCGCCCCAGCGCCACTTCCTTATCTTCGCGCACATCAAGCACGACGGCGTCTTCGTGATTCATTTTCAACACCGCCTCCTGCGCATCTACTTGCTTGCGGCCGAAAAACATGCGGTCGATGGTCGGCCACAGCAGCATGGCGCCGCTCACTAAAATCAAGCCGATGATTAACAGATTATTTTGAATGAATTGCATGCTTCTTTTGCTCCTGTAAAAAAATTCGGGTGGTGACCAGCAATGGTTCGACGGCGCGGCGCGCCTCAGGTTCAAGCTGGCCGGTTTCGATTAAAAAGTTTTTTGCGGCGCCCGGGTAAACCGCCAGTGCGCGTTTCAACATCCCTTGCGCGGCAGCCGCTTCACCCTGCAGCGACAGCAACAACGCTTGCCGATACACCACGTCTTGCGTCGGCGCAAAGCGCATGACCGCGCTATTTAACAGCTGCTGATCCTCAATCTGCGCGCGATTCGGTGTGATCCCGGCCGCATAAGCAAAATCACTGTACGGCGTGAGCATGGATTCATGCCGCACATGCTGCAATACCCGCTCGATTTCTTGCACGCTCGGTGGCGCTTGGCGCGCGCGAAACAAGCCCTCGAGCTGGCTATAGCTGTCCGCGATACCCACCAAGCTAATCCACCCCAGCACCAGCATGAGGCCGAACGCGGCGCGCATCAGCCCACTCAATTGCAGGCGTAGGGTATGCGTATCGGCCGCGCCGATCAAGATGGCGGCGATGCCGAGGAAGGGGGCATACCACAAAGGATATTCGAGCAGGCTGTGGATCGTGAGCACCGCCAGCACCGCCGCCACCCACCAGCCTGCCTTCGTTGCGGGTTGACGCAGGCTACCTGCTAACCAATAACCCGCACCGGCCAACAACAGCAACAAGCCCGCGCCGCCGAATTCCGCGCCGATCTGCGCGAGCAGATTATGGCTGTGGTTATACATCGCGCCGGCCAGCGGGCTGGGCAGCAGAGCGGCCGGTGCTTGAGCAATTGCAGATTCAGAGGACAGCATGAAATGCTGCCACGCGAATTGGCCAAAGCCCGCGCCCACGAATGGATGCGCCAGCCAAATCTGCACCGCTTCGCGCCACAGGCCGAGCCGAACATCCACGCCACTAGCCAATTCAAACAGGCGCTCGGCCGAGGTAATCGTGCCGGTCGCGCCCTGCATCTGCGGCATCTGCACGAGCCACTGCATCACGGCGAAGGCCAGCAACATGCCGAGCGCGGCTTTGAGCATGGCTGGTCCTGCACTGGAACGCCTGCTCCAAGCCCAAGCCAAGATCGCAAACGCGCTCAGATAGAGCCAACTCGAACGCGAGCCGGTCAGTGCCAGCACGAACAACAGCAGCGCTCCGAACCCCAACGCCACCCAGCGATTGAGTTTGCCATCGCCGCTTAGATACATCGTCGATGCTAAACCCAGCGCCAAATAATTCGCCAAGTGATTGGGCTGCCCCAGGTTTGCCATCACCGCGCCGCCCATTTTTTGGTTGATGATCGAACTAAGCGGTGTCGGCAATCCAAAATGTTGAATCAGCCCCAGCGCCGCACTAATCGCCGCACCCACCAGCAACGCCCAAGCCAGCACGGTAGCCATGCGCGCCAGCCCCAACTCGCGCCCGAGTTGGTTGCCCACCCACAGCATGAGCACACCCCACAATATGTACATCGCGGCGACGAAGGCCTGCTGCGGATAAGCCACGCGATCCAGCACCACCTGCACCATCAAAATGCCGATGAAGCCGAGCAGAAACAATAGCGAGCGCGGGATGCGCATCGGCTCCCAATAACGGCGGGAAAGCAGCGGCAGCGCCGCGAGCAGGCCGAGGCCGAAAGCCAGCCACTCGGAAAAGAAACTGGGAATGGGCAGCTTGTGATGCCATTGCAAAAAGGGCAGCACCCACGCCAACGCGAGAAAAATCAGGCTCGCGTGCAGCGGCGAATAGGTTTTAAGGGGGAAGGTCACAATAAAAAAGGCATGGCGCCCACGATTGCCGGGGCGCCATGCCTAGACGGGAAATTAAGCGCTGCCGGCTTCTTTGACGCCGACTTTTTTCAAAATCGTATCCATCGGGCAAAACTTGCTGAAGCCGCTTTGAAACAAATTTGCGCCGACAAAGGCGGTAAACCACAGCCAACTCATCTGGCTTATATTGATTTGGCCATTAACGTGCGCCAGCGTCAGCGAAAGCATGATGAAAAGCCCAGCGATTACACGTACCCATGAATTTACAGTCATTTCGATTCTCCGTTGGTTGAAAGGTTTTGATATCCGCCGCTTCGGGCGAGGCATGCCTCGCCCCTACGTCTTTTTATTTAGCGCCACATAGTACAACACCGGGATCACCACCAGGGTCAACAGCGTGGACACCAATACGCCGAAAATCAGCGATATCGCCAGGCCGTTGAAAATCGGGTCATCCAAAATAAAGAACGCGCCGAGCATGGCCGCCAGCCCGGTCAAAATAATCGGCTTGGCGCGCGTGGCGCTCGCCAACATCACCGCTTTTTGCAAGTCCATGCCTTCTGCCACTTGCATGTTGATAAAATCGACCAGCAAGATCGAGTTACGCACGATGATGCCGGCAAGCGCGATCATGCCGATCATCGAGGTCGCGGTGAATTGCGCGCCCAGCAGCGCATGTCCCGGCATCACGCCGATCAAGGTAAGCGGAATCGGCGCCATGATGATGAGCGGCACCAAGTAGGAGCGGAACTGCGCCACCACCAGCAAATAAATCAGCACCAGACCCACCGCATAGGCGATGCCCATGTCACGGAAGGTCTCGTATGTCACCTGCCATTCGCCGTCCCATTTCACTGAGAAGCCGGCGTACGGGTCGCCCGGCTGCTTAATGAAGTAATGGCTGAGCACACCGCCCTCGGCAAGCTTGAGATCGCTCAAGACCGATTTGATGGAGAACATGCCATACAAGGGACTGTCCACTTTGCCTTTCATGTCGCCCACTACGTACACCACCGGCAGCAGATCCTTGTGATAAATCGTCTTCTCGCGCGCGGTCGGCGTCACTTCAACCAATTCGGACAAGGGCACCAAGGCGCCGTCGCGCGCGCGCACGGTGAGCTTCAACAATTCATCCAAATTATTTTGCCGCTGCGGCGCCAGCGTGACGCGCACCGGAATTTCGAATTTAGAATCGCCGGAATGAATCGGCGTCACATCCTCGCCGGAAAGCCCCATTTTCATCACGGTAACGATGTCGTCCGCAGCCACGCCTTTCAGTGCGGCCTTGCTTTGCAGCACACGCAGGATGAATTTCTGCGCGTCTTCTTCCACACTGTCGTCGATGGCGGTAATGTCTTTTGTCTTACTGAAAGCCGCGCGCACCTGCTTGGCCACCGCAATCTGGGACTTGTAATCAGGACCGTAAATTTCCGCCACGATGGGGGAAAGCACCGGCGGGCCCGGTGGTACTTCGACGATTTTTACATTTGCACCCAAGCGATCGGCGATTTGCTGAATCGACGCTTGCACACTTTGCGCGATCTCGTGTGATTGCCGGTCGCGCTGATGCTTGTCCACCAAATTGACCTGGATATCCCCCACTTCCGGGCCGCGCCGCAAATAGTATTGGCGTACCAGACCGTTAAAATTGATGGGCGAGGCGATGCCGGCATAGGCTTGATAATCGCTGACTTCGGGCACCGTGGCGATATACGCGCCGATCTCGTGCATGACGCGCGCGGTCTGTTCCAGCGGCGTACCCACCGGCATGTCCACCACGACTTGGAATTCCGACTTGTTGTCGAAGGGCAGCATTTTGAGAATCACCACCTTGAATACCGCGAGCGCTATGGCGAACGCAATCGCCCCCAGAATCCAGTACAGCAATTTTTTACGCTTGGGCGCACCCTGCTCGCCGTTAAGAAAGGGCGTGAGCTTTTCTTCTATCCACAGCGAAAAATTGCGCTCCACCTTGGAAGCGCCACCCGCGTGCTGATGCCCCAATAATTTCAGCGTCAGCCACGGTGTGACGACAAAAGCGATGGCAAGCGAAATCAGCATGCCGATGCTGGCGTTGATCGGTATCGGGCTCATATACGGCCCCATCAAGCCGGAGACGAAAGCCATCGGCAGCAGCGCCGCGATCACGGTGAAGGTAGCCAGAATCGTCGGCCCACCGACTTCGTCCACTGCTTCGGGAATCACCTCGAGCAAGGGTTTATTCGGCTCCAGCAGACGGCGGCGATGGATGTTCTCCACCACCACGATCGCATCATCCACCAGAATACCGATGGAGAAAATCAGCGCAAACAAGGACACGCGATTGAGCGTAAAGCCCCAGGCCCAGGACGCGAACAAGGTCGCTGCAAGCGTCAACAACACGGCGATGCCGACGATCACCGCCTCGCGTTTGCCCAAGGCAAAATACACCAGCGCTACCACGAATGCAGTGGCGAACAAAAGCTTGCTGATCAGCTTCTGTGCTTTGTCATTTGCGGTTTCGCCGTAGTTGCGGGTGACGGTGACATTCACACCCTCGGGCAACACCGTGCCTTTTAATTGATTCACGCGAGCAATGACGCGCTCTGCTACTTGCACCGCATTTTCACCCGGCTTTTTCGATACGGCGATGGTCACCGCCGGATGTTCACCCGGCTCGGTGATGCCCTTGGTTTTGCCGGCCGGACCAGCGCCGATCCATACATAACGGCTGGGCTGATCCGGGCCGTCTGAGATGGTCGCGACATCGCTCATGAAAATCGGCTTGTTTTCGAACACCCCCACCACCAGGCTTTTCACATCCGCGGCGGAGGAAAGAAAGGTCCCGGTTTGCACCAGCACTTCTTGATTGTTGGAAACCAGGGTGCCAGAAGGCTGCGAGGCGTTGCTGACTTTGAGCGCATCGCGAATATCCTGCGCCGAAATGGAGTAAGCCTGCATGCGTTCCGCATCCATGATGACGCGCACGCTGTGGCCGGGGCTGCCGAGGGTAGTGACTTCGCGCGCACCCGGAATGCGCTTCAATTCTATCTCCGCAGCGTGCGCCACTTTGGCCAAATCAAATGCACCGCGCTGTGCATCTGTCGTCCATAAGGTGAGCGACACGATGGGCACATCGTCGATCCCTACCGGTTTGATAATCGGGTCTTGCACGCCGAGATTGGGCGACACCCAATCGCCGTGCGATTGAATCGTGTCGTATAAACGCACCAGCGCGCCGATACGCTCCTCGCCCACTTTGTATTGCACCGTCAACACCGCCATGCCGGGGCGCGACACCGAATACACGTGCTCGATACCGGCGATCTGCGATAACACTTGCTCGGCAGGTGTGGCGACCAAACTCTCCACGTCCTTGGCCGAGGCGCCGGGGAAAGGAATAAACACATTCGCCATGGTCACATTGATCTGCGGCTCTTCTTCGCGCGGCGTGACCAAGATGGCGAACAAGCCCATCAGCGCCGCCATCAAGGCTATGAGCGGCGTGAGTTGGGAAGCCAAAAAGAATTTGGCGATGCGTCCGGAGATACCCATATTTATGTGAGGTGTTAGGAGTGAGGCGTTAGGTGAACAAACACCGCCACCTCACACCTCACTCCTTACCCTTTACACTTTTTAGATAGATACCCGCTTTGACTGGATCGAGCGCGACTTTTTCATTCGGCATGAGTCCCGCTAACACCTCGTATTGACCCTGCCCCGCTGGTTCGCCTAAGCGCACTTGACGCAACTGCACATTCTCTTTGGCATCGACCACATACACCGCCGTCAATTCGCTCCGATGCAGCACCGCAAGGGCCGGCACCAGCAATTTCTTGGCGCGCCCCACGGCGAAGTGCGCGCGGGCAAACATGCCGGGGTAAACGTCACGTAAGTCTTCGGGTAAATCGATGCGCACGCGGCTGGAATGGGTTTTCACATCGGCGGCGGGCAGAATCGACACGTTCGCCGCTTTAACCCATTTATTCAGCGAGGGAAATTCAATGCTTGCGCGCGCCTGCTCGCGCACCAAGGGTAATTTGTACTGTGGCACTGACACTTCCACCCGCAAATCTTTCGGATCGAAGCCGGTGAGCAGGGCTTTGCCCGGTAGCGCCATCTCGCCTAACTCGACATGGCGCGCGGCCACCACCCCGCTAAACGGCGCGACGATGGTGGCGAATTGGCGCGTGGCGGCCGCTTGGCCCGCGCCGGCGATGGAAGCGGAAGCGGACGCCTGCGCCCCTTTATATTCCGCCGTGGCTTTATCCAGCGCCGCTTGGCTGATGAATTTTTGCTCGAACAATTGGCGGGAACGATCATAGGATGCGCGGGCGTTATCCAACACCGCCCGAGCTTGCGCGACTTGGGCTTGGCTGCCGGCCAGCTGCTGACCGACCACGCTCTCGTCGATGCGCGCGATGACCGCGCCCTTTTGCACGTAATCCCCGGCATCGAAGCGCAGCTCGATAATGCGGCCGGCAATCTGCGCCGAGACGGTCGCCTGCTTCACCGCCTCGACCAAACCTTCGACCGCATAGGTCTGGTCGACTTCACGAAACTCAACTGTACCGATTGGGAACGGAAGCGCAGCAAGCGCTAACTTGGGAAGCAAAAAACCTAATAAGATCAATGGACGCAGCACAGACAGCCCTCCGGAAAGATTATTAGCTTATGCTAATATACGGTCTCTAGTCAAGGTGGCCCGCTAATTAAGGCAGGAACAGCTACCTGGGCCAGCGCGCCGCGCCCATACTCAATTTGGCTTAACGGAGAAAATTACTTCGAGAACCCGCAAAACACATCGCGCATCATGCTGATGAGCTTGAGGGTGCGTGTATCGCCGACGCGGTAAAAGACGCGGTTGGCGTCTTTGCGGGTGCGCAGTACACCTTTGTCACGCAGGATGGCGAGATGCTGGGAGATATTGCTTTGCGAGGTGCCGACGGAGTCGACAATGTCTTGCACGGAAACTTCCTTGTCACCGAGCACGCATAGAATTTTGAGCCGTAGCGGGTGCGACATGGCTTTCATGGCGCGCGAGGCTTGCTCGATGTGCTCGTCTTTGTCGATCAGTTCAACTTGTTCCAGAATCATGGTAGCCAACACTTCCTCTCCGGCTAATTTGGGGGAATTGCCCGGTAGCGGACTATCCCCTAATGCGATCATTATCAAAATATACTAAAATAATGCAACTCTTTTATCTCATCACGCTGAAAATCCAACAAGTTATATGAATGTCACACCGGTTTTACTGATTATCCTGGATGGCTTTGGTTGCCGCGCCAATGGGGCCGACAACGCCATCTTCCAAGCCAAAAAACCCAATTGGAACAAGCTGTGGAGCGATTTTCCGCATACGCTGATCCATGCCTCAGAAGCGGAAGTCGGCCTGCCGAAAGGCCAGATGGGCAACTCCGAAGTAGGTCATTTGAATATCGGTGCCGGGCGGGTGGTGTACCAGGAATTCACGCGCATCAACCGCGCCATTGAGACCGGGCACTTTTTCGCCAACCCCGCGCTGACCCAAGCGGTCGAGACCGCAAAAGGTGACCACGCGCTGCATATCATGGGCCTGTTGTCCGAGGGCGGGGTGCATAGCCACGAATTGCACCTCCACGCCATGATCGAGATGGCGGCCAAGCACGGCGTCAAAAATATCTATGTGCATGCTTTTTTGGATGGCCGCGATACGCCGCCCAAGAGCGCGGAACCTTCGCTGCTCAAGCTCGACCAAAAAATGCGCGAATTAGGCGTGGGGCGCATCGCCTCGATTATCGGCCGCTACTATCCGATGGATCGCGACCGGCGCTGGCAGCGCGTGAAAGACGCCTACGACCTGCTCACCCAAGGCAAGGCTGAATTCACCGCGCACACTGCGCTGGAGGGCCTACAAATGGCCTATGACCGGGGCGAGTCGGATGAATTCGTCAAAGCCACGGCGATCGTGCCGGAAGGCGCAGCACCGGTGCGCATGAATGACGGCGACGTGGTTGCGTTCATGAATTTTCGCTCCGATCGCGCGCGCCAACTCTCGCGCACCTTCCTCGAAGAAGGCTTCGACGGCTTCCCACGCGAGCATCGTCCCAAGCTCGGCATGCTGGTCACCCTTACCGGCTATAGCGAGGACTTCAAGATTCAAGTTGCGTTCCCGCCGGAGCAGATTCGCAATGGCTTCGGCGAATACATTGCCAAGCTGGGTTTGAAACAACTGCGCATCGCCGAGACCGAGAAATACGCGCATGTCACCTTCTTTTTCAACGGCGGGCAGGAAAAAGTCTATCCGGGCGAAGACCGCATCCTGGTGCCCTCGCCCGATGTCGCCACCTATGACCTGAAGCCGGAAATGAGCGCCTTCGAGGTAACCGACCGGCTGGAAGCGGCAATCAAAAGCAAAAAATACGATGCGATCATTTGCAACTATGCCAACGCCGATATGGTGGGCCACACCGGCAATCTGGCGGCGGCGATTCAAGCCATCGAAGCCATCGACACCTGCTTGGGCCGCGTGGTTAAAGCGCAATTGGACGCGGGCGGCGATATCCTCATCACCGCCGACCACGGCAACGCTGAACGCATGCGGGACGATTGTTCGCACCAGGCGCACACCGCGCATACCATGAGTTTGGTGCCTTTCATTTACGCCGGCGCGCGCCATGCCCTTCTCGCCGATACCGGTGCGCTGGAAGATGTCTCCCCTACCATGCTCAAAATCATGGGGCTGCCCCAACCGCAGGAAATGATGGGCCGGCCGCTGATCGAGTTTAATTCCTAAAGGTCATGGCAGCATTCGCCATGACCTTTGCCCTCTCTCCGAGCTCTCTCCCGCAGGCGGGAGAGAGGGACTTAGGCTCGCTGCGCGAGTTTCACATTAAGTGAATCGCGGCGCGCTGCGGGCTCTCCTTTTCGCCGTCGCGGCCTTCATTTTCCTCGTCCCGGCGCAGGCCGCGAAAAGCCCGCCGCCCAAGAAAGAACTGGGCGAGTTGCGTGAACGCATCGATCGTCTCAAGCGCGAAATCGAAAGCGCGGAAGAAAACAAAGCTGACGTGCTGGATCAACTCAAGCAATCCGAACAATCCGTCAGCCACATCAACCGCAGCCTGCATGAACTGGGACGCGACCAGCAAGCGGCCAATGCCACCTTGGCGCAAGCGCAAACAGAGTCGAATCAACTGCGCGCGCATATTCAGTCGCAGCAATCGCTGTTATCGAAATTGCTCTATCAGCAATACGTCAACGGCAGCCAAGACACGCTGCGCCTGGTCTTGAGCCTACAAAACCCCAACGACATCTCGCGCCAAGTGGAGTTCTACGGCTACCTGTCGCGCTCGCGCGCGACGCTCATCACCAGCCTGCGCCACGATTTGAAACAGGCGGAAGCGGCCGAAGCCGTGGTGCGCGAAAAAAACCTCGAGCTCACGCAAATTCAAGCCAAACAACAGGCAGAAAAACACGCGCTGCAAAAAGAAGCGAATACGCGCCGCGTGATGCTCACCAAACTCGACAAACAAATCGGCGCCCGCCGCAAACAA
>JAUXTZ010000196.1 GCA_030681095.1 Burkholderiales bacterium | reverse complement strand
GATAAAAACCTTGGCGGCGATTCAAGCCGAGCGACTGCGCGGCTTCCAGCGCGCGTCGGCCTTGGGTGAGGAAAGCATTGCGCGTTAGTAGATACACATATGGATAGAGCGCCAGCGTCATCGCGAACGCCACGCCCGCACCGGAACGGATGGGCGGAAACCAAATCGGGCCGAACGCCTCGCGCAGCCAAGTCTGTACCGGGCCAGTGAAATCGAATACGCCGATCATGACAAAGCCGGTGACATAGGCGGGCAGTGCCAGCGGCAGCATCAGCGACCAGGAAAAAAACCGCCGCCCGGGGAAATCGCACACCGCCGTGAGCCAGGCCAGCGAGACGCCGATGAACGCCGTGCCGGCGGCGACGCCCAGTGCGAGCAGCAGGGTATGGGTAATGTATTCGAACAGGACAGTTTGTTTGAGGTGCGTCCAGACATCGGTGTCAGGTGCGCCGAGATAAGTGAAAACAACGATGACGGGTGCTAAGGTGAACATGGCAATCGAGAGCGCGGCCAAGCGCCAGAAGCCCCAAGCGCCGGGCCTTAAAAACGCAAAAGCGCCGAGGGGCGCTTTTGCTGCGATAGATGGGGAAGACGGGGGCGTCACTTATACCCTGCGCGGTCCATCAATTTCACGGCTGCCGTTTGCAGTTCGCCCGCTTTGGCGACGTTGATCGGGTTTTGCTTGAAGCTGCCCCAAGCCGCGACCACCGGGTCTGGTTTAACCAAGGGGTTCACGGGGTATTCCAGATTCACGTCGGCAAATAAATTCTGCGCGTTCTTGGAGGATAGCCATTCCAGCAGCTTGATCGCGGCTTGCTCGTGCTTCGCATATTTGGTCACGCCCGCGCCGGAGACATTCACATGCACGCCATTGGCGGATTGATTGGGCCAGAACAGGGCGAGTGGCAATTTGGGGCTTTTCTCGATCAGGCGGCCAAAGTAGTAGGTGTTGACGATGCCCACGTCGCACTGGCCGGCGGCGATGGCTTCCATCATTTTCGTGTCGTCGGGAAACACATCCGTCGCGAGGTTGGCAATCCAGCCGCGCACGATTTGCTCGGTTTTCGCCTCGCCGTGTTCGGCGATCATCATCGCCACCAGCGATTGGTTATAGACTTTTTTCGAGGTGCGCAGGCAGAGCCGGCCTTTCCATTTCGGGTTGGCCAGATCTTCGTAGGTAGATAACTCGTTCGGTTTCAACTTTTGCGTGTTGTAGACCAGGGTGCGTGCGCGCACTGAGAGGCCAAACCATTGATTGCCCGGATCGCGCAAATAGCCGCGGATGTTGCTGCTCAATACCTTGGACTGTACCGGCTTGAGCAAACCTTCTTGCGCGGCTTGCCAGAGATTGCCCGCGTCCACGGTCAACAACAGGTCGGCGGGGGTGTTGGCGCCCTCGACTTTCAGGCGCTGCATCAGCGGGCCCTCCTTGTCGGTGATGAACTTGATTTGCACCCCGGTTTCTTTGGTGTAGGCGTCGAACAAGGGTTTTATGAGTTGTTCGTTGCGGGCGGAATAGACCACCACTTCTTCGGCTTGTGCTGTGCTGAAGAGGCTGACAAGCGTCAAAGATGTAATTAAAAATAACCTAATAATTAATAACATATAGATATAACCTAAAGTTATAGATTAATAATAAAGTGTGCTGATTTTTACTTTCAAGAGCCAGGGATTATCTTGACACAAACGAGAACGATTCGCAATACTAAAAACAATTGCGAACGTAGGGGAAACGGATTTTTTAGGACAAAGGCGCAGTTTTGAAACGTATTAGCGTATTCAGCCTGCCTTCAAACCATGCATCGAAAAGGACTTGCTTGGGCTTGATAGAAACCTTGAAACCGTCTTGCTGATTGGGGGTGATATCGTGGAACCGTAACCTTTTACTTTTCACGATCACCTCCATGCTCACATGCATGGGATAGTAGCCATCGAGAAACTTGCGCATGAAAGGCCCATTGGCGATGTGGTATGTGCCATCCGGCTGTGGGTAGAGCACCTTGCTTTTAAGCGCAACGCAGATTTTCGCGTCCGGTCCCACTTGTTTGAGTTGCACAGTGGCCCCTTCTACCCAGGCTGATTCGATGCCGTGGGAGGACAAGATGCGTAGCTTACGCACGCGATCTTCGCGAAACACGATTTGGGTGGCCGGCACCCGATCCAAGTTTTCGTGGCATTGACGCAACTCGCCCCAGCCGTCGATTACGGTCTGATCGCTGAGGGTGAGCACATTGTGATGGTGGTGCACTAGCTTCGCCGGTTGGCGGGTGAGGAACACCAACTCGCCTTCGTTGACATCCGCCGCGCTGGGATCAGGCGGCGCATTGAACCAATCGTCCATTTCCTGCTGGGTGTATTCGCGGGCGGGGCTGTTAAAAGTGCAAGCCCAGAGTAGGAGAGCGAGCATCAGGCGAGCCATGGTAGACCTCGAACTGAATAAAGATGGAATGACTATGGCCCGGCTGGGCTAGGCTGTCAAACCAGAAAAACTATTCGGAGAGGGCGAGGCGGCGTGCGCCGTTGAAGCGCGTGGACCAGTACTTTTGGGTTAAATCGGAAACCATGACATCGCCGCTGGAGGAGCTGCTGGCGTGGATGAAGCGATTGTCGCCGAGATAGATACCGACATGCGAAAATGCCCGGCGCAGGGTATTAAAAAACACCAAGTCGCCCGGTTTGAGTTCGGTCTTGGTGATTTGCTCGCCGTTTTGGCTCAGGGCGTGCGCGTTGTGCGGCAAGGCCAGGCCGGCGGCTTGACGGAACACATGTGCCACAAAGCCGCTGCAATCGAAGCCGCTGTCCATGCTACGACCACCGTATTTATAAGCGGTGCCGTTCAGGCTGAGCGCATAAAGCAACAGATCTTGGGATTTTTCCGTCACCGGCGCGCTGGCAGGAGCCTCGGCCGCGACCGGCTCGGCCATGGGCGATTCAGCGTGCACAAAGCTGCTGATTGCTAGCAAAATAGCTAAAAGGGCTGGGGAACTGAAGCGCATGTGTCGCATTTAAAAAGAATTTTAAGCCGAAGTAAAGTGAAAATAATGACAGCCGCTTCGGGCGGGGGCGTATTCAGCTACACTTGAAAGTGTTTGGAAGCGTCAGTAAACATGGAAATTCAACCAAGGAGACGATCATGAGCGATGAGCAAAACGAAACGATCAAAGCCGAAGCCGCAACCGTGGTGGAGCAGGGCAAAGACCTCCGTACTCAAGTACGGGATATTACTTTACGCGCCTTGTCGCGCCGCTCCTTATCCTTGGGCGAGGTGGGCGGGGTGGTGCGCGCGGTGACCGAGGGCGTGAGCCTCGGACTGGGCCGGCGCGGCACTGACGTGAAAGAGGCGGCACGCGAGGCTTTGGGCGGCTTGGATGAGGCAATGAAAAAGCTAGCCGAAGTGACGCGCTTGACCATGCACCAAGCGACTTCGCAGGGCCGAGCATTTCATGCGGAGGACTTGAAGTCTGCACTGGAGGAGATGAAACGCCTGGAAGAGACCTTCTTGTCCACCGTGTCGCAAGTGACCAATGCTGCGGGGGGGCGCATTAAGGAGGAATTCCAGGCCTTCGTCAGCCATGGCAAGCGCGCGGGAACCGATTCCGGGCGCGTCATGGCCGATACCGTCGCTGATTTCAACAAGCGCTTTTTCTCCTCAGTCAAAGAGGGGGTACGCGAAAGCGCCAGTGCAGCGAGCGAACTTAAACAGAGATTGGGAGAAGTCGGTAGCGGTATCCTGTCGGGCATGGCCGATGCCTTGCACGAAAAAACGCGGCCAGACGACGACCAAAAGGTGCACTAATTGCTGCTAGAAACCATCAGTTTGGTGCGGGATCTCCCGCGCCTGCATGAGATTTCCTCTGTTTTAATTCGCTATGGTGGCGGCGATTTGGTGCGGCGTTTGGGGGTGGGCGGCATGCTGGAGCGCGCGGGGCGTGTACTGCACTGGAAAGAGTCAGTCGAGATCGAGCACCTGGATCCTTCGCAGCGTTTTCGCCAGGGCTTGGAGGAATTGGGGCCGACCTTCATCAAGCTGGGCCAAGTGCTGGCGACGCGGGTCGATCTATTTCCACCGAACTGGATTAGCGAACTGGAGAAGTTGCAAGCCAATGCGCCGGCCTTGCCTTTCGAGAAACTCCTGCCGCAAATGAAAGCAGCGCTCAAGGGGCTTGATCCGCATGCCGTCTTCGATAACCTGAACACTACGCCGCGCGCCGCGGCGTCCATCGCCCAGGTGTACGAGGCGAACCTGAAGGACGGCACGCCGGTCATCATCAAAGTGCGCCGACCCGGCATCGAGCCCAAGATCGAGGCCGATCTGCGCATCATGTCGCACATCGCGCGACTGGTGGAGGCAGAATTCCCCGAATCCCGGCGCTATCAGCCGCGCCAAGTGGTGCAACATTTCGCTAAATCGCTGCGGCGCGAGTTGGATCTCGCGGCCGAGGCACGCAACATTCAGCGCTTCGGCGAGAAATTCGCCGAGGACGAAACCGTGCTCATCCCCAAAGTGTATTGGGACTACACCGGCCAAACCATGAACGTGCAGCAGCGCATCGATGGCATCCCCGGCAACAAATTATTGGATGCGGATGCGGCGGGCTTGGATCGCAAGCTGCTGGCCGATCGTGGCGCCAACATCGTGCTGCGCATGATATTGCTGCATGGTCATTTCCACGCCGACCCGCATCCCGGCAATGTGTTTTACCTGCCTGGCAACCGCATCGCGCTGGTGGATTTTGGTATGACCGGCATGCTCACCCATGAGCGCCGCAATCAAATCGCCGACTTGCTCATCTCCATCCTGACCAAGGACGAGATGGGGCTGTTGGACGTGTTGCTGGAATGGACCGGCGATTCGGTAGTGAACGAAACCAAGCTCGCCTCGGATGTGATCGAGTTTATTTTCAATTACTCCAGCGTGCATCTCAAGGACATCAGCTTCGGTAACCTACTTCTTGAATTGACCGCGATGATCCGCGAGCACCATCTGGTCATGCCGTCCGATCTGACGCTTCTGTTCAAAACCTTGATCACGCTCGAAGGCCTAGGGCGTCAGCTCGACCCGGAATTCGACATGGGCGAGCACGCCGAGCCGTTCGTGAAGGAAGTGCTGCGCCTGCGTTATTCGCCTGAAGCCGTGATGAAGCGCGGCGCGCATAGCGTCAAGGACATGTTCTCGGTGCTGACCGGCTTGCCGCGTGACTTGGCGAAATTCTTCAAAGAACTACGCCGCGGCCGAGTGCGCATCGATATCGACGTCAAACGCTTAGAACGATTCGGGCACCAGATTGACCGCACCACTAACCGGCTCACCATCGGCATCATGACCGCCTCGCTGGTAATCGGCTCTTCCATCGTGATGACCATCCCAAGCGGCCCGAAAATTTTTGGCATGCCATTTTTGGGTTTTCTCGGTTTCCTGATCGCGGTTGTGAACAGTCTTTGGATTGTGTTTTCGATTTGGCGTGCGGGGAAGGATTAGGGCTGGACAGCATGATTTTAGAAAAAATTATTCACCCTGGGGGGCACGGTGCACACGAGGGGAAATCTATAAAACGATGCTTGTTTGTGCTTTTATTGATGAGTGCCAGTGCGCTGGTATTCGCGCAAGATAGCGTCGAAATCATCGTGCTCAAGTACCGCAGCGCCGAGCAGTTGATTCCCATCGTGCAACCCTTGGTCGGCCGTGACGGCGCAGTGACGGGCATGCAGAACAAGCTTATCGTGCGCACGACTTCATCCCGTATGAAGGACGTGAAGCAGGTCATCGCGGGGCTGGATACGCAGCCGCGCAAGTTGATGATCACCGTGCGCCAGAATGTCGCGCGCGAGGCCTTGGAGCAAGAAGCGAGCGTGTATGGCACGGCGGGTGGCAGTCATGGCCGGGTGACGTTGCCCGAGACGCCCACTGAAAGCGGCGTGCAAGTCGAAGCCGGCGGTGGGCGCAACCGCGTCGGCGGCAAAATCGTTTCCACGCGCGATCTCGAAGACAGCCGCGATACGCAACGGATTCAAGTACTGGAGGGCAATCAAGCGTTCATCCGCGCGGGGCAATCCGTTCCCTATACCACGCAGACGGTTATCCAAAACGGGCGCCATGTCACGGTGACCGAGGGCACGACTTATCGTGATGTGACCAGCGGCTTTTACGTCGTGCCCCGAATCAGCGGCGAGCAAGTCACTTTGGAAATCAGCCCGCAGCGCAATACCGTAGGCGCTAGCGGCTCAGTCAATATCCAGCAAGCGGCCACGACTATTTCTGGTCGGTTGGGCGAGTGGATCGAGTTAGGCGGCGTGGGCGGGCAATCCACTAGTGGCGGCAGTGGTACGGTATATTCCACACGCAGCACGTCATCGGATAATCGCACTATCTTCGTGAAGGTCGAGGAAGTGAAATAATCAGACTGCTACACCTCGGAGATTTCCGTGTACGCCGTGTTCTGAAGTAAAAAGGTTTTGTTTTGAATCTAGATCTGCATCAATTATTTTCTGGCCAAGGCCCCTTGGCCGAAGCCATCCCCGGTTACAAGCTGCGTCCGCAACAGATTGAGATGGCGCAGGCCATCCTGGAAGCCATCAAGCATCAAGACAAGCTTGTGGTCGAAGCCGGCACCGGCACCGGCAAGACGCTGGCCTATTTGGTCCCGGCGCTGCTCGCGGGCGGCAAGGTGGTTATTTCCACCGGCACCAAGACGCTGCAAGATCAATTGTTCCTGCGCGACATTCCTGCGCTGCGCGATGCCTTGAAACTGCCGGTAACGGTGGCGATCTTGAAAGGGCGCGCCAATTATGTGTGCCGCTATCATCTGGATCGCTCGCAACTCGATGCGCGCTTGTATCACCAGGAAGACGTGCGCCATCTGCAAAACATCG
>JAUXTZ010000192.1 GCA_030681095.1 Burkholderiales bacterium | reverse complement strand
AATAGTCGACTTGCCGTCGTCGCCGAATTTCTCAGTGACGTAATTGGTTTGCTTCAACGACGCCATGCAGCAAATGCGCGAGCAGTGGCGCAGATGATTCTCGTCGCGCGAACCGGCGCATTGAATGAAGGCGACGTTCTTTGCTTCCTTGCCGTCGGATGGGCGCAGTATCTTGCCGCCAGTGGGGCCATGTGGGTCGGCCAAGCGCTCGAATTCCACGCTGGTAATCACATTCGCGAAACGGTCATAGCCATAAGGCTGAATTTTGGCCGCATCGTAAGGCTGCCAACCGGTCGCCCACACCACGGCGCCAACTTTGATCTGGATGGTCTCTTCTTTCATATCGAGATCAATCGCGCCGTATTTGCATGCGGCCTTGGCCTTGTCGGCTTCCGGCGTGCCGATGATCGAAGGATCCAGCACATAGCGCAGGGGATAGGCCATTGCGTTGGGGAGATAGGCTGCTTTGATCTTATTCAGGTTGTAGTTGAAGGCGTTGGGTATTTCTGCCGTGACCGCCTTAGCGCACTCACCGCAGGCGGTGCAATTTTCGTTCACGTAACGCGGCGAAAGTTTAACGCTGACGGTGTAGTCGCCTTTTTGCCCCGTAATGCCTGTCACTTCCGCCATGGTTAAGGTGCGAATGCGGCGGCTGCCCTTGAGGCGGCGCAAGTTGATTTCCAAGCCGCACGTCGGATGACACAGCTTGGGAAAATATCGGTACAGCTGCGAAACGCGGCCGCCGAGCGCGGGATTTTTTTCCAGCAGCACGACATCTTTGCCGCACTCTGCCGCCTCGAGGGCTGCCGTCATGCCGCTGATGCCGCCGCCGACCACCAAAATGGTCTGGTTGGTTGCCACTACTTCCGTCATGAGGTCTCCTCCAAATACGGATGGTTGTCGATCAGCAGCGATGAACGCCACTAAGCTTTAAAAAATAAATTGGTAAATAAATCGAGTATTTCACTGACGCCCTGTTGGCGAAAAGGCGTATTTCAAGACCCCGAATCTTACTCTGATTCGAATGCCCGTTCCAGATTCGGCTTCGCCAAAAACAATTGAAATTACTTATACGTCGATAGAGGCGGTAAATTTGAGTGCGCTGACGGGATTATGCATTAGCGGAGGCTAATGCTTGGCCACGCGCGGCATGTTGCACAATTCACCTTGCTGCGCAGGCACATTGATGACCTCGAATGCCATCGTCTCTAGATCGCCCAGCACATAAGTGGCGGGAGAACCCACGCCGCCCACGGTGCCGGGATTCACCAAGAGTGTTTTTCCACCTTTGATATTGTCGATCCACTGTATCTCCGCGCGATGGTCGTGGCCGCAGCACACCAGGTCCCAGTCGCCGGTCGTCGCCATCCCGCGCGCATAGTGGGGGTAATGCACCAGGAACACATTCTTATCCGCCAACACGATGCCCGCATCGGGCCCATGGAAATGCACCACGCTATCCGGCTCGTGCGCAAGCTTGGACATGCTATACAAATCACCAGTGTTGTTGCCGTATATCACATGCACCGGCAAGCCGAATTTTTGCAGCACGCGCAAGGTAGTCGGCGCGACCACGTCGCCGCAATGCAGCACGGCTTCTGCGCCATGCAGCTTGGCGTCTTCCACCGCGCTGCCGAGCAGGCGGCGATTGTCATGACTGTCGGAAACAATGCAGATTTTCATGGGGAGCTTCGCAAAAAAACGCGAATGCTAGCACAGATCGTGCGCGATGATCCCCGGCTACTCCACTGCGGGTCGAGCGAAGTAATAACCCTGCGCCCAATCGACGCCGATATCACACAGCACCTGCGCCGTTTCCGGGTCTTCGACGCATTCCGCCACGGTGAGGATCTTGAATTTTTGCGCTGTATTGACCAGTGTCTCAACCAGTTGTCGGGTGCGTTTGTCCTTGTTGATCCGGTTCACCATCCAGCCCTCGATTTTGATGAAATTCACGGGCAGTTCGGCCAGATACAAAAACGAGGAATATCCGCTGCCGAAGTCGTCAAGCGCAAGCTGGAAGCCGAAATCCATCAGCGGCTTGAGATGTTTTTTCAGCAGCAGAATATCGGCCGATTGGCGCTCGGTGATTTCAATCACCATCGGTTTGGTCGCGGCGTTATCCATGCCACAGCGCGCGCAATAGGTGCGCGCCCGCTCCAACAAATTATCCACCGATTCCGGGTTGGCGAGGAATTGCGGCGAGAGGTTGATGAAGTGAGAAATAAAAGCTTCCTCCTCCTGACCCGCGATCGAGACAGCACAACGCGCCAGAGCACTGCTGGAAATGGTCTCGTCGATCGCGCCAATGAGGTGCAGCGCTTCCGCCGCCTGGATAAAATTGATCGCGGGAATTAAAGAGTCATCCTTGGCGCGAATGCGTGCTAGCGCTTCCTCCGCTACGACGCGTCCGGTGCGCAGATCAACAATGGGTTGATACGCCGGCAACACCCGGCCCTCATGCAGTGCGCTTTGCACTTGCGAGCCTTCCCAGATCACGCCGCCCTTGCGGCTCGCATCCTTGCCCGCGCACATCACCTTGTCCCGGCCCGCATGCTTGGCTTCGTACAGCAACGCATCCGCTTGGGCGAGCATTTCCTCGATGCTTTTGTGTTCCGTTCCATACAGCGTAACGCCCATGCTCACCGTCACCGGCAGCTCGCCCTGCGGCAGCGAAATGGATTTTGCCTTCACCTGTTTGCGCAGCCGCTCTGCAGCGGTCAGTGCGCCGCGCCGATCCAAGTCGTGGAAGCATACGATGAACTCTTCACCGCCCCAGCGCGCGATCCAGTCGCCGCCACGCAGGTTGGTCGCCATCACACCTGAGACGTGCTTCAGCACTTGGTCACCGATGTGATGGCCGTACTGATCGTTCACTAATTTAAAGCGGTCGATATCGGCGATCGCTATGGCAAATTCGCCGTGATCGCGCCGTGCCCGCCCCCACTCCAATTCCAAGCGATCTTCCGCCGCGCGCCGATTGGCCAACCCGGTGAGATGATCCTCCATCGCAATGCGGGCAATTTCCTGCTCCGCTTTTTTGCGTTCGGTGATATCAACTTCGATTGCCACAAAGTGCGTGACCTCACCCTCATCATCAAGCACCGGCACGATAGATAAATCCTGCCAATACGGCCGCCCAGTCTTGTGGTAATTCAGAATTTCGACACGCACCGGTTTGTTTGCCGCGAGCGCTTCGCGAATCGCCACCCGCGTCGCTTGGCTGGTTTCCGCGCCCTGTAGGAAGCGCGGCGTTTTCCCCAGCACCTCCTCAGACTCGTAGCCCGTGATGAGGGTGAAAGCGGGGTTAACGTAGACAATTTCCTGCTTGCCATTGGTGATCATCACCGATTGGCCAGAAGCCTCAACTGCGGTCGAGAGCAAGCGCCGCTGCTGCGCTTCGGTCTCGGTCTGCGTCACGTTTACCGCGAAAGCATGCAGCAACTCGGCATGGTTATCGTGGTCGATGTAGGCGATGACATCCAACGTGATCGGGTGACCGGCCCCATGCTTGGCCTTGATCGCGACGCGTTCGGTCTTCTCCATATTGCGCGCGGCGGTGGTCATGCGCGACAGCGCCGGTTTGCCAAGCAGCACATTCACTGGACTCCCGATCAAATCTTCACGCGTATAGCCGCAAAAATCGAGGAAGCTATCATCCGCTTCCATCACCACGTTATCGCTCAAGCGCAGCGTAAAACGGCCCATGTGGGTCGCTTCGAGAAAATCGCGCTCGTAACGCGTGGCCAACAGTTGCTCGTGCGCTTGAATCGCACTCACCAACTCGGCAATGCTGCCGCCCACCAACAAACCGGTGAGCTCATTGGAAAGGGAAAATACTTCATTAAGCTGGATGCGCGCCCGGGCCGACTCGCCCTTGGCGGCAAGATTAACCGCGGCTTGGGCAGCTTTAAGAAACTGCTTATGCACGCGCCCGGTATGCACCCACGCAGCACGCAAATCGTCGTTCGCCAGTTGTTTTACCAAGCGATTATCAACGTTGTCATACCAATGCCAATACTCCGGCTCGGGAAAACCGGCAGCGGCGGTGGCGTCATCCGCGAACACGCGATCCACCACACTTTTAACGAACAATAAGTGGTGCTGCAACTCAATCAGCAGTGGCGGGAAAACAGTCTTAAAAGTTGCGATGGCGCGGCCCCTCTGGCGATAACCGCGCCATCATAAGCCGCGCCCGGCGGGGGGGCAATGGGATTCGGACTTAGAACACTGAGTTAAGGCGTGACACGATCGATCACCAGTTTCACTGGCTGACCGCCGGGGCGCAGCGGCGACGTGGCGCCTTCGAGATCGCCGCTTTGCACCGTGGCCTGGCCGGAGGAGGTGATGCGCGCCACCACCACCACGCTTTCCATCTCGGACAAATTGCGGCCCGGCATCAGGTTCATGCTATCCGACAAAGTGAACCGATATGGTAGCGCACTCGCCTTCGCCGTGATGATCGCCACCGGCATGCGCGGACCAGTCGCAGCACGCGCAAAAATGAATAAGGTATCGGTGGGCTTGACGCGGCGCGCCAAGGCGGGTGCGAGGATTACTTCACCGTGTATCTCTATGGCGGCAGATGCAGCACGCGGCGCGGCTACAGATTGGGCAGGCGCCTCGATCGGTGCTGCGGGCGCTGCAGCTACGGCCTTGCCGGATAGGATCGCTTTCGACTCCTCAATGCTGGCTAAGGCTTCTTTCGCCGATTCTGATCCCGGGGGCGCCACATGGCTCAAGCGTTCCCAATATTTAATTGCCTCAGGGTAGCGGTGGCGATCAAATTCGTGTGTCGCGGCCAGCATCAAGGCTTTTTCGTTGCGCGGGTCGAGCACCAGCGCTTGCTCGACCAGTTGCGCGGGCTTGCCTTCCATGCGCCGGCCCTGCGCCATGGCCAGCGCATCGGCGTAATCCACCAGCAAGACCGGATCGCTTGGCAACAGCGCGGCGGCTTTTGCGAACGCCGCCGCCGCCTCGGCATGGCGCTTAAGCTCCACATAGGAACGCGCCAACAAGGCCCAACCTTCGCCGTCTTCCGGCGTCTTGTCGCGCAGCCGCGTCGCTAGGCGCGCCACCAAGGGATCCAAATCCGCATCCTTCGCGTGCCCCTCAGGCTTTGCCTGCGCCATCAAATTATCCAAGGGCGCGTAGCTAATCGCGTCGCGGTTCCCCAATTGGTAATACAAGCCGAGGGCCGTCAGCGGCAAGAGCACGGCCACCAACAGGGCAAAACGCCAACGGCGAACGGCAGTCGGGCGCGGCAAGGCCGATGGCAAGGCTTCTTCCAACAAACGGCGTTCGAGCTCGCGCCGGCTCTCGGCATAGTGCTCGGCATCCAGCGTGCCGGCGGCCAAATCCCGCTCCAACTCGTCGAGTTGGCCGCGATAGATTGCGGCATTCGATTCGATCTGTTCGGGTGTGGCGATCTCGCGCTTGGAAAGCAAGGGCCGCAACACCACCCCGAGCGCGAACAGGGTCAACACAATTGCAGTTATCCAGAACCAGATTTCAGGCTGTGCCATGTTTTGTCTCCACCAAAATGCCAATCTCTTTCAAAAAGGGGGTTGGTAAGATGCCGCCATCGTTGGGATTTTTAGGGGTCTGTCGGA
Organism: Burkholderiales bacterium; assembly: GCA_030681095.1. Lineage (GTDB taxonomy): Bacteria > Pseudomonadota > Gammaproteobacteria > Burkholderiales > Thiobacteraceae > RBG-16-58-11. The sequence goes on along the minus strand of JAUXTZ010000192.1, from coordinate 18,784 downwards.
TTTATTCGGGAGTGCGGCAGACTACTAAGCGCGGCGCCAGGTCGTGCCTTGTGGGCCGTCTTCCAAGATCACGCCCGCGTCTGACAACTCTTTGCGGATCATATCTGAGCGTGTGAAATCTTTGGCTTTGCGCGCGGCGAGGCGTTCGGTAATGAGTTGATCAATACGCTCGGAGCCATAGGAAAATTGCACATCTGCCGATCCACCAAATTTGATCCCACCGCTCCCCACCACCTCAAATCTCGAAGGGCTACCTTGAAGATGCTTTATTGGATCATTCTGCAATAGACCAAGTAATCCACTCAATGACTTCAGTAGCCCCGACAGTTGGCCTGACTTGGCCTTGTTGGCCTCGCGCGACAACTCGAACAACACCGTGATCGCGCCATGGCTGTCGAAATCGTCGTCCATCGCCGCTTTAAAGCGTGCGGCATATGCATCGCTCCAATCTATCTCCGCTGCTTCAGGCACCACATCACGCAGCGTGATGTAGAGCCCATCGAGCGACTGCTTGGCATCCTGCAAATGCTGATCCGAGTAGTTCAATGGGCTGCGGTAATGCGCGCGCAAAATAAAAAAACGCACCGTTTCAGGATCGAATTGTCCTAACACTTCGCGAATACTGAAGAAGTTGCCGAGCGATTTCGACATCTTTTCATTGTCCACGCGCACGAAGCCGTTGTGCATCCAGTAATTCACAAACGGATGCTCATGTGCGCCTTCGCTTTGCGCGATTTCGTTTTCGTGATGCGGGAATTGCAAATCTTGGCCACCGCCGTGGATGTCGAACTGCTCGCCCAGGTAATGCTCGCTCATCACCGAGCATTCGATATGCCAGCCGGGGCGGCCTTTGCCCCAGGGCGAATCCCATGCCGGCTCATTCGGCTTGGCCGCTTTCCACAACACAAAATCGAGTGGATCACGCTTGTTCAAATCGACCTCGACCCGTTCGCCGGCGCGCAAATCATCCAGCGATTTGCCGGAGAGCTTGCCGTAGCCCTTGAAGCTATGCACGGCGTAATACACATCGCCATTCGGCGCCGGGTAAGCGAGCCCTTTATTCACCAGGGTTTGAATCATATCGACCATGCCCGGCACGAATTGGGTGGCGCGCGGTTCATGCGTCGGCGGCAAGATGCCCAGCTTGGCTTCGTCCTCATGCATGAATTGAATGAAGCGTCCGGTAAGCTGATCGATCGGCTCATTATTTTCCACCGCACGCTTGATGATTTTGTCGTCGATGTCGGTGATGTTGCGCACATAATTTACTTCGAGACCGCTGGCCTTGAGCCAGCGATACACCATGTCGAATACCACCATCACCCGCGCATGCCCCAAGTGGCAATAGTCGTACACCGTCATGCCGCAAACGTACATGCGAACCGAGCCGGGATTGATCGGTTTAAAGTCTTGTTTATCGCGTGCGAGCGAGTTGTAGATCAGCATAAAAGTGGTTTCGCAGCTAATCGATTTCGCTGGAGAGCACGTGTTGCGTCAAACGGTGCCGCGCCCGCGCATGCCCAATGAGTTTGAACAGCGCCGGCATCTCGGGACCAAAGGTCTGGCCCGTCAGCGCGGCTCTCAGCGGCAAGAATAGATTCTTGCCGCTCGCGCCACTGGCCAACTTGACGCGATTGGCGAAGGCTTTGAAATCCATATCCTCCCCCAGCGCATCCACCGCCGCACGGAAAAAATTCGGCGCGGCGTTCTCCAGTACCTGGCGCGCATCATCGGAGAGCGGCAGCGCATCGGCGTACACCGCTTCCGCCCAGAGCCGGGCATCGTGCGGGAACACGATATTCGCGCGCACGGCTTGTGCAAACTCCGCCACCGACGCTTCCGGTACCCAGCCCTTGAGTGTCGGGGCAAGCCAGTCCAGTAATCTTGCCTCGTCGGCTTGCTGCACCGCCTGCGCTTGCCAGTAATCCAATTGAATGCGGTCGTAGCGCGCCGGGGCGCGGCCCAAGTGGGACTGGTCAAAAGCTTGTGACAGCGCATCCAGATCCATCAACCCGGTTTCGACAAAATGATGGCCTAAGCGCGCGAGGTAATTGTTGACCGCGATCGGGAAGTAACCCATTTCGCGCAATTCCTGCACCGAGAGGCTGCCGCTGCGTTTGGATAAAGGCGCGCCCTGGGCATCGACGATGAGCGAGATGTGGCCGTAAATCGGCGCCGGCATATTCAAGGCTTGCAGCAGCGCGATTTGGCGCGGCGTGTTGGTGAGATGGTCCTCGCCGCGCAGCACATGGGTCACGCCCATTAACGCGTCGTCGATGGCATTGACGAAAAAGAAGGCGAAGCTGCCGTCGGAACGGCGGATGATGAAATCACCGATATCCTCGGACGGAAACCGCTGTGCCCCGCGCACCACGTCGTCGAAGGTGAGTGCCTCGCTTTTTGGCATACGAAAACGCAAGGTATAAAGCAAGCCCTCGGCTTTTTTCTTGACGACTTCATCCGGCTTCAAATGCGCGCATTTGCCCGAGTAGCGCGGCGGCTTGCCCGAGGCGGCCTGGACTTTGCGCGACACTTCCAACTCCGTTGCACTGCAAAAGCAGGGGTAGACGCGGTCAATCGACTCCAGCTCGCCCATATATTTTTCATACGCCGCCGTACGCTGTGATTGGCGATACGGCGCGGCCTGCCCGCCCGCCCGCTCGCCTTCCTGCCAGTCGAGGCCGAGCCAATGCAAGTCTTCCATCAGGGCCTGGATATACTCTTCACGGCTACGTTCAAAATCGGTATCTTCAATGCGTAATAGGAATGCGCCGCCTTCTTTTCGCGCGAGCAATACATTGAACAGCGCGGTGCGCACATTCCCAAAATGGATCAAGCCGGTCGGGCTGGGGGCAAAGCGAGTTTTCAAGGCAGGCATGAAATGGGGAAAAACAAATTGTCGCCGGGGCGCGGTTGTTGGTAAAATCGGTGGTTAGAACAAGGGCTTAACTGGACGAAAGTATAACATAATGACCTCACGCCACATTGTCTCCGCCCTCGCCCTCGCCGCCTTCCTAATCGCTGCGGCAAGCACGCCCGCCCGCGCCGACGAGCTGCAAGACATCCAAGCCTTGGTCAAACAGGGCAACCACAATCAAGCGCTCGACCGTGTCAATAGCTATCTAGCCAGCCGCCCCAAGGATGCGCAGGGACGCTTCCTTAAAGGCGTCATTCTCACCGAGCAGAACAAATCCGCCGAAGCGATCAAGGTGTTCACCGCGCTCACCGAGGACTACCCCGAGCTGCCCGAGCCCTATAACAACCTCGCAGTGCTCTATGCCTCGCAACAGCAATATGACAAATCGCGCCAAGCACTGGAGTTGGCGATTCAAACCCATCCTTCCTATGCCACCGCACATGAGAATCTGGGTGATATTTACGCCAAAATGGCCAGCCAAGCTTATGACCGCGCCTTGCAATTGGATAAATCCAACGCCGCGGCGCAGACCAAGCTATCGTTGATCAAGGAAATATTCCCGATCAATAGCCGGCTTCAGCGCCCCTCAGCCAAAACGAGCGCCAGCGCACCAGTAGCCACCGCCGCGAAACCACTCAGCGTCGTACCGGCACCCGCTGCGCAGCCGGCCAAGCCGATCACCCCTAGCCCGACCCCAGTCGCAGCGCCTGCCGCCAAGCCTGCAGACAAGCCTGCTGAAAAAATAGTAGAGAAACCTACTGAAAAACCGCTGGAAAAAGCCGATAAGCCTAAGCAAGACCCGACGCAAGCCATCCTTGGCATGGTCAACAATTGGGCTCACGCCTGGTCGAATAAGAGTGTTGGCGAATATCTCGGCTACTATGCGCCGGATTTCAAAACGCCGAAGGGCGAACCGCGTGCAGAGTGGGAAAAATTCCGTAAGGAACGTATCCACGCGCCGAAGAAAATCCTGGTCAGCGTATCCGGCGCCAAGGTCACGCTGAAGGACGAGACGCATGCGTCCGTCACCTTCCGCCAGCGCTATAAAGCCGATACCCTTAATTCCGCGACCACCAAGACATTGGTGCTTGTTAAATCCGGAGACAAATGGCTTATTCAACAAGAGCGCGTCGGCGCCTAAGCGCCTCCCCCCTCGTCGCCAGTTCGCGTACGGGACGCGCTTTTGCTTTGTTTTCGCGCCACCGGGGCAAGCTCTTGGTGTTGTGCGCTTGGCTGGTCTTACTGCCGCTGGCCGAGCCGCCCGCCACCGCGATGGGCAATCGCCCGCATCCGGCCCAAGGCAGCGGCGAGAAGTTGCCGAACAGTCCCGAAGCGCTGCTGGTGCAAAGCCTGATCGACATCCAAGGCAATCGCCTCGATGCTGCGCTCAAACAGATCGACAAACTCCTCACCCTTAATCCGAATTTCCGTTTGGCGCACTTGATCAAAGGCGATTTGCTCATGGCGCGCGCGCGGCCGATCGCCACCATCGGCAATGCGTCTGGTGTGCCGGCCAATCGCTTGTCCGATCTGCGCGATGAAGCGCGGGTTCGGCTGCAACATTACCTCGATCCGGCGCCGCTTGATCTGGTGCCGGAGTATCTACTGCAATTCGAGCCGAACCAACACCACGCGGTGGTGGTCGACACCAACAAATCACGGCTGTATCTCTACAAGAATGACAGCGGCGAACCACGCTACGTGGCGGATTACTACATCTCCAGCGGCCTCAAAGGCTCGGAGAAATTGAAGGAAGGCGATCAGCGCACGCCGATCGGCGTGTATGTCGTGGTAGATAACCTGTCTAAGGCCAAGCTGACTGACTTTTATGGCGCGGGCGCGTACCCCATCAGCTACCCCAACGAATGGGACAAGCGCTTAGGTAAAAACGGCCATGGTATATGGCTACATGGCGTACCGAGCGATACCTATAGTCGCCCGCCGCGCGCCAGCAACGGTTGCGTGGTGCTGACCAACGAAGATCTGAAATCAGTCGAGAAATTTCTGCAAGTCGGCCAGACGCCGGTGATCATCAGCAACGACGTGGCCTGGATCGACCGCAAGGCATGGAAAGGCCAGCGTGAAACGATTCTGCGCGACGTTGAATCATGGCGCCGCGATTGGGAGAGCCGCAATGCCGAGCGCTATCTTGCCCACTATGCGCAGGCGTTCACGAATGAGCGCCAGGATCTTGCCGCCTGGGCCGCACAAAAACGCGCGGTGAATGCCGGCAAGACCTCGATCAAGGTTCAACTCTCCAACCTGAGCGTGTTCCGCTATCCGGGCAAGGACAACCTGATCGTGGTGACATTCGACCAAGATTACCGCAGTAATAATTTGAACAACCAAATGCGCAAGCGCCAATATTGGAGACAAGATGGCGAAACATGGAAAATAGTTTACGAAGGCGCAACTGGTTAACCTAACCGTAATACGCCAACCCGTCCGACTTGTTTAACCTAAGACCGTCTAAACTCGTTACTTTGGAGGCCAAAATGAAATTGCTGATCACCGCACTGACTCTCTCCGTCGCCGCTAGCGTTGCCCATGCGGGCCACCCCATGGTCGAGATGCAAACCAATCAAGGCAGCATCGTGGTCGAGTTGTATCCAGACAAAGCCCCCAAGACGGTAGAGAATTTTCTACGCTATGTTAAAAATGGATTTTATGAAGGCACCGTATTTCATCGTGTGGTGAAAAACTTCATGGTGCAAGGCGGCGCGTTTGATAAGACGCTGACTTGGCGCAAGGGTGATGACCCGATCCAATGCGAAGCCAAAAACGGCCTCACCAATGAGGTCGGCACCATTGCCATGGCACGTGCGCGTGACCCGAATTCCGCCACCACGCAATTCTTCTTCAATTTGGAGAGCAATAAGCATCTCAACCACCACCGCGATCACCCCGATTACTACGGCCATGCCGTGTTCGGCAAAATCGTGAAAGGCATGGATGTGATGCAAAAAATCGCCGACACGCAAACTGGTGCGGGCGGTCCCTTCGCGACTGATGTGCCGGTGGAACCGATCGTGATCGAGAAAGTTGCGCTCCTGCCAGAAGAACCGGAATCCCCCCCTACTACAGCAAAAGTGAAATCGAAAGGAAAGACCAATGGTAAAAGTAAAAACCAACCACGGCGAATTCTCGCTGGAACTTGATGCCGAGAAAGCGCCCCTCACGGTCGCGAATTTTCTGGAGTATGTACAAAGCGGTTTCTTCAACAACACAATCTTTCATCGCGTCATCGATGGCTTCATGATTCAAGGCGGCGGCTTCGAGCCCGGCATGAATCAAAAGCCCACCCGCGACCAGATTAAAAATGAAGCCGATAACGGCCTGAAAAATGACATCTACACGATCGCTATGGCACGCACCTCTGATCCGAACTCCGCTACCGCACAATTCTTCATCAACGCGTCGAACAACGATTTTCTGAACTACACCTCGCCCACCCCGCAAGGCTGGGGCTACTGTGTATTCGGTAAAGTAGTCGAAGGCCAGGAGGTGATAGATAAGATTCGAAAAGTCCGCACCGGCAACAAAGGCGGCCATCAGGATGTGCCGCTTGAGGACGTCGTGATCGAAAGCGCAGAAGTCGTTTAAAGGCAGGCGACAGGGGTCGGGCGTCAGGCGGCAGAAAACCAAGCCCTGACGCCCGGCGCCTGTTGCCTGACGCCTGTATGCATTCCCTCTTCATCTCCGACCTTCACCTCTGCCCCACCCGCCCAGCGATCAATGCGCTGTTCACGCGTTTCGTGCAGGACATCGCACCGCAGGCGGAAGCGCTGTATATCCTGGGCGATTTTTTCGAATATTGGGCCGGCGATGATGACCTGGCCGATCCGTTTCATACCGCAATCGCTGGCACATTGGCGGGCTTGGCCCAGCGCGGCACGCGCATCTACATCATGCATGGAAACCGCGATTTTCTGCTGAGCGATGCGTTCCTGCGCGCGGCGCAAGCGACGCTGTTGCCCGACCCGACGCGCATTGATCTCTATGGCACTCCCACGCTACTGATGCATGGCGATACCCTCTGCACCGATGATGTGGCGTATCAACAATTCCGCGTCATGGTGCGTGGCACAGAATGGCAACGCAAATTCCTCGCGCAACCCTTAGGCCAACGCAAATCGCAAATCGAGGATCTCAGAAAGAAGAGCGAGCAGGAAAAATCCAACAAGTCCGCCGAGATCATGGATGTCAATTCGGATGCCGTCGCCAACACCCTGCGTGCGCAGGGGTATCCACGCCTGATCCACGGCCACACCCACCGTCCGGCGCGCCATTCGCATAGGGTTGATGGTATGCTTTGCGAACGCTGGGTGCTGCCTGATTGGTATGTAACGGGGGGCTATCTGCGCTGCGGACCGGCAGGCTGCGAGGCCGTTGGGTTAACACCGGACGCCTGATTTAGAGAAAATTTTTTTGCCGCAAATTTAAACTCGGCGCGCTCAAACTCAATCTTCAGGATAAGCCATGATTCTCATCCTCACTCCCGATGTTGACCAACAGGGCGCCGAGTACGGGCAGCTCATTGGCTTTCTCGACCAATTGCCCAATATCCAGTACCGCATGCACCACGAGCAGGGCGTGCAGCAGCGGCTGACCGAAGTCTATTTAATCGGTGATACCGCAGCACTGGGACTCGATTATATGAAGAGCCTGCCGTGCGTGGAACGCGTGGTGCGGGTATCAGAAGAATATCGCGTGCTGGGCCGGCATAAAGACGATACGCGTCCAAGCGATTTCGAATACAACGGCGTGACTTTCTCGCAAGACAATCTGAATATCTTCGCTGGCCTATGCGCGGTGGACACGCCGGAGCATGTGGAGCGCATGATGCAAGCGCTGCAAGAACACGGTCAGGTTTGTACCCGGATGGGTGCTTATAAGCCGCGTACCAGCCCTTACTCGTTCCAAGGCCACGGCAAGACCTGTCTGCCCTATGTGTTCGAGTTGGCAGGCAAATACGGCATCAAGGTGATCGCCATGGAAATCACCCATGAGTCGCATGTGGCGGAAATCCGTGCCGCGCTACACGCGACCGGCAACCCGACCGGCGTCATGTTGCAAATCGGCACGCGCAACACGCAGAATTTTGAGTTGCTCAAGATTGTCGGCCGCCAGCAGGAGTTTCCAGTGCTGATCAAACGCGGCTTCGGCATTACGCTGGACGAATCGATCAACGCCGCTGAATACCTGGCCTCGGAGGGCAATCGCAAAGTCGTATTCGGCTTGCGCGGCATGAAAACCAATATGGGCGACCCGCATCGAAATTTCGTCGATTTCGCGCATGTGCCGGTGGTGAAGCGCTTGACCCGCATGCCGGTGTGCATCGACCCGTCGCATTCGGTCGGCACGCGCGCCGTCGGGCCGGACGGCATTCTGGATATCATGCAAGTCGTGGCGCAAGGTGTCATCGCCGGGGCCAATATGATCCTGATCGACTTTCACCCGGCACCTGCCAAAGCGCTGGTAGATGGCCCGCAAGCGATGACCTTGGCTGAGTTGCCGCATTTCTTGGAAGATGTGGCACTCGCCCGTGAGACCTACCTAAAACGTCAAGCGCTGGCGCAACGCTATGCGCAGGGAGCTGCCTCATGAAAAAATCACCTAAGCTAACTTTACTCACCAAACACACGCTTACGCTGGAAGCGGCAAAACAGATCGCCACCGTTGCAGAAAAATTCGCCCGCAAGCAGGGCTGGAATGTGGTGATCGCCATCGTGGATGATGGCGGACATTTGATTTATTTGACGCGGATGGATGGCACACAGATCGGCAGCATCGACGTCGCCCAGGCCAAAGCGCGCACCGCGCTCGCCTTCAAACGTCCCACAAAAATCTGGAGCGAAGCCCTTAAGGATGGCCGCATGCAAATTTTGGGGCTGCCTGGCGCCACCCCCATAGAAGGCGGCCTGCCGCTAGTAGTGAAGGGGGAGATCCTCGGCGCCATTGGCGTGTCTGGCGTCACTTCCGAGCAGGATGGCGAGATCGCCCAAGCAGGTGTCGCCGTGCTCGGCTAGTCCCACAACCACGCAGCACCTCTAACCCCGCTCGAATCCCCATGCTGGTGCTTCACCAACCGAGTAGCTACTTGGTCGGAGAACACATACTTCCCCCACTGCTGCGGGACATTTTCATACAGGCGCACGATGTTCGACATGCCACCGCCGAGCACAATCACATCGGGATCGAGAATGTTAATGACCTGCGCCAGCGATCGGGCCAAGCGGTCTTCATATTCGAGCAACGTCTGCTCGCAAGCAACATCGCCTTGCGCCGCGCGGGTGACGATGCGCGGCGCATCCCAGGTCGCGCCCAAGCGCTGCGCATGGTGCCGCGCCATGCCGGGGCCGGAGAGCCACGTCTCAACGCATCCTGATTTGCCGCAATAGCACGCATTTCCTGGCAGCTCGTCAGGCAACGGCCAGGGCAGTGGATTGTGGCCCCATTCGCCGGCGATCGCATTGGGGCCGGTGAGCGCCTGGCCATTCACCACGATACCCGCACCGACGCCCGTGCCGATGATCACGCCAAACACCACCCGTGCACCAGCCGCTGCGCCGTCCACCGCTTCGGAAAGTGCAAAGCAATTCGCGTCGTTCTGAATGCGAATCGTGCGTCCCAGCAGTTGTTGCAAATCATCCAACAGCGGCTGGCCATTCATGCACACCGAGTTGGAATTTTTAAGGCGGCCGGTGGCGTGCGAAATGGCGCCCGGTGTGCCGATGCCGATCGTGCCTTCACGCCCCAGTTCGGTCTCGACTGCATACACCAGCCCCGCTATCGCGTGCAGCGTGGCCGAGTAATCGCCCTGCGGCGTAGCCACGCGCCGGCGAGCCAACTCCTGCCCTGATTCGTCGAGGGCGATGATTTCGATTTTGGTGCCGCCGAGATCGATACCTAAGCGCACAACACTAACGCCCTGGCGCCATCGCCACCGAGCCCTCTTCCGGATCCAATTCGCACTGCCCCGCCACGCAGGCGAATTCTTTGGCGCCCTTGGTGGTGTCTTCTTTCTCATATACCACGATGGACGAGAAATCGATTTGCGGCAGGCTGGCCACGCGGCGGTGATATTCCGCTTCGCTGATCTCCTCGTAGGGCGCGAGCTCGTACACGCTGTCGGATTTTGGCAGAAACGATAAACCGCCCAGGATCGGCCAGTTATCGTAGAGCCAATGCGCGGTAGCAATCCATTCATCGGCCGCCACCGTGATGGTGACCGAAGGGTTATGTTCGGTGAAATTGAGCTTCACGCGCTTCCAGAACTCCAGTTGTTCGATGGCGTTGAGATCGGTGCGGGTGATGCAGTCTTTAGGCGCCGCCACCGGAAACTCGAATACGAAGCTGGTGGCGGTTGCCTCCAACTGCCCGACTTCCGGCTGGTAGGGGAATTTCTGTTCCTTCAACATCGCGAACAAGGGATCGGTGGCAGAGATGCGAATGCGGCGCAAATAAAAATTGGCATAACGTGGATGCATGCCGGAAGCCGAATCCACCAACTGCGACACGGTACCGGAAGGTTTAACACAAGTGATGGCGGTGGAGGCGTTAATGCCGAAGCGCGCCGCATATTCGCGATTGACGGAAATCGCCTGCTCCCGCAAGGCGCGAAGCACCTCGGCTTCACGCACCAGTGCGCAATCCCACTGCCCGGTGATGGACACGCCCAACAAGCGTTCTTCCTCGCAATTGTCCCGCCACTCCGGCGAGATATAAGGAAAGTCGGTGAGTGAGGATTGATAGGTTCCCAGAATAGTAGCGAGGCGCATTTTATGCGTTAGCGTCTCGAGCGTATCCTCGGCGCGCGCAATGACTTCAGTTAGATTGCAAAATTGCTTGGAACGCAGAATGATTTCGCCACAAGGATTGACGCCGCAGCGCGGCCAGTACGGCGCAAACTTATCCCAGCGCCGTTGCGGCAACTGGTCAGGCAGGCCACCGCGATTAAAAATCCCGCGCTCGCCGCTTCCGCTCTTGGCTAGCGCCAACCACTCGTCGAGAAAATCCACTGCACGCGGCCGCGTCTCATACACCGCAGAATTGTTAGCCATAGAGCGCTGTGGGTTGTTGATGTAGAAGTGCCCGCTTTTAGCAGCGCGCAGATCGTCATCATCAAAGTCGGAGAGCGAGATCAGCGCAGAGCGGCGCACGCCGCCCATCTCGACCACTTCGCCAATTTTACAAATGATGTCGTGCACGTCGAGGTTGGCCAGGCGCTTGCCCTGATTGGCGAGAATCTTGCCGCGTGCAAAATCGAGCAGCGAGCGCAGTGGGCCCGGCCCGGAGCTGCGCCCGCCCATGGTGAAAAGCCGCGCACCGGCTGCGCGCACTTGGGAAAAATCGAAGCGCAGATCGCGGCCTTCGTACCAGGCGCTGAGCCCGATCTTGAGCGCATCGCCCCAGCCTTCCTTGCTGTCCACCACAACATGTGCCGGCATCATGTGCCCGTTCTGGCGCTGGATGATGGGTAGCAATTGCACGTTTTGACTCTCGACCGAAAAGCCCACGCCCACGCCGCACATGAGCAAAAACATGATCTCGGCGAAATCGTCGAGCTGGGTCGGCGCGATGAAGGAACAGTTATAAGCCGCGACGTTGTTGTTGTGCGCCGCTTTACCCGCCGACCACATGAGGCGCATCGAGGGCATGATCTGCTGCGACAGAATCGCCGCGCGCAACTCAGCGTATTCGGATTCGGTCAGCTTCTCACCCAGTTTCTCGCGCATGAAAGTCAGGTAGCGATCCACCGTCTCGATCCAGGTTTCGCGCCGACTCTCGTCGTCGATCCAACGCGAATAAGTACGGTAATACACAAATTCGGCCAGCGGATTTCGAAAATATTGTTTGGATTCGGCCGCCAGCTTCTTCACATGCTCAGGGACATCCTTAACCTTGTCCCGAATCTTCGCCCGCTCGTGCCGATAGAGAATGTACGCCTTCGCGGTCTTGGGAAAATCGAGCAGGATCAGCGATTCCTCCACCTGATCCTGAATCTCTTCCACCTGGGGGATATGTCCACTGGGAAAGCGCTGCGCCAACGCTGCCATGACTGCATCTGAGACGCGCTGCGGATCGACCTTGAGCGCACCTTCTCCGCACGCCTGCATGGCATGCTGCAAGGCGCTGGTAATGCGATTTTGGTCAAACGGGACAATACGGCCGTCACGTTTGCGAGCCTGGGTAAATAATGGAGTCTGTGCTGGCATAATGAATCATTCGTAAAAGAGGGCGCTGCCATGCGGCGGCACAGCATGTATCCTACCTCAAATTGCCGCCCCATCGCGGCGGCCAATGCCGGCCGCAGCAAAACAGGATAGACTTTGAATTAATAATATTTGGGAGGGAAACAATGAATCTGGAAAAAGTCATTTTTGCATTCTTCATCGTCCTCGCGCTGACGCTCAATTTCGGCTTTTACGTGGGCGAGATCGATAACCCGGTACATCATAGCGTGTATGAACTGTTTGCCGCCTTGGTGGTGAGCTTGATCGCGACGGTACTCAAACTCGGCGACCGCACGCATCTGGGCGCGGTGCTGCTCGCCACCAGCCTGGTGGCCGATTTGCAGCTGATCGCGGCTGCCTTGGTTTGGGCTTATGCCGATCAGATCAGCCCCGCCGGGCTGACGCCGCACATCATGACCGCCATCGTTTCACTTTCCGGTGGCGCGGTCCTGGCCAATCTGACTTCGGTAGTATTGCTGGTCGCCGAGACCATTACTATTCGCCGCTAGGCCGCGTCATGCATAACGTATTGTTCGTCCTGCTGCGGCGGATACGCAGGCCGCTTATTTTATTGATTGTAGTGTACGCAATCTCGGTGCTCGGTTTCGTGTTGATCCCCGGCGTGGACGACAAGGGCCAACCATGGCACATGGGATTCTTCCATGCCTTCTACGTGGTCAGCTATACCGCTACCACCATCGGCTTCGGCGAGTTGCCCTACCTCTTCACCAACGCGCAGCGGCTATGGTCCATATTGGTAATTTACGCCTCGGTGCTGACTTGGCTGTACAGCATAGGCGCCCTGTTCGCCGCGCTACAGGACCAGGGCTTCCGCTCACTGATGGTGCGCTATGCTTTCCAACGCGATGTCGCTCGCATCGGTGAACCGTTTTATTTGATTTGCGGTTATGGTGACACTGGCACGCTATTGACACGGGCGCTGGCCGAATCGGATATTCGCTCAGTGGTGCTGGACATTAATCAAGAATGCATCAACGCACTGAAATTAGAAGACTTGCCCTTGCATGTGCCCGGCTGGTGCGCAGATGCCTCGCTCCCGGATGCGCTCACGGTGGCGGGTCTGACCCACAGCAACTGCATTGGCATAGTCGCGCTCACCAATTCGGACGATGTCAATTTGCGCATCGCCATCACCGCCCGGCTACTGCACCCCCACCTGATCACCGTCTGCCGTGCCGAAAGCCTGGAAGCCGAAAAAAACATGATCGCATTTGGCACCGATCACATCATCAACCCCTTCGATACCTTCGCTGCACGTCTAGCCATGGCGCTGCACTCACCGGGCATGTATCTGCTTTATGAATGGATGACCGTGACGCCAACAGAAGCATTGCGCGAGCCGATCTTCCCACCGCATGGCCATTGGATACTGTGCGGTTATGGCCGTTTCGGCAAAGCCGTTCATGAACGCCTCACCGCCGAGGGCATTGCCGTCACGGTTATCGAAGCCGATCATGCTCGCACCGCGCCACCGCCCGGTAGCGTGCAAGGTCGAGGTTCGGAGCCGGAAGTGCTGCGTCAAGCTGGCATCGAGACCGCCGCCGGGATTGTGGCGGGTACCGACAATGACGCGACCAACCTGTCCGTCGCACTCACCGCACGCACCTTGAATCCAAATTTATTCATGGTGGCGCGCCAAAACCAACATCAAAACGAAGCGACTTTCCGCGCTGCAAATTTACAACTCGTGATGCAGCGCGCGCTCGTCATCGCGCACAAGATTTTTGCACTGATCACGACCCCCCTGCTACCAGAATTCCTCCAGCTGGCACGCACCCAGGGCAATGACTGGGCCAACGTGTTGGTGGCGCGCATCGGGGGCATCGTCGGCGAGGTGGCGCCCTACACCTGGATAATCGAAGTCAATGACGTTACGACACCCGCCATCATCACCGCGTTACAAGGCGGCAGAAAAGTGTGCGTAGGCGATCTGTACCTTGATCCACGCAACCGTGCGGATAGGTTGCCCTGCTTGGCTTTGCTGTTGATGCGCGGAAATGAGCCGGCGTTGCTTCCCTTGGACGAACACAGCTTGGCTGTGGGCGATCGAATCTTGATGTGCGGCCTAGTTGAAGCATCGGAGCACATTAATCTCACCCTGCACAACCACAATGCACTCAACTACGTCCTGACCGGCATCGATCGCCCCGCCGGGTTTCTGTGGGATTGGCTGATGCGCCAGCGTGACTAAAGGACGAATAAAGGTGCTGTCCCAAAATGCAAATGGCCGACTATGTCGGCCATTTATTAACGCTTGCAGCAAGCTAGCTAAACAACCGTTTCCGGTTCTTCCTCGAACACCAGCTTCACCTGCTCGGTTTCATCCACATCGACCGTAACCTTGCCGCCGTGGGCTAAACGCCCGAACAACAACTCGTCGGCCAGCGCCTTACGAATCGTGTCTTGGATCAGCCGCGACATCGGACGCGCCCCCATCAGCGGATCGAAACCTTTTTTCGCCAGTTGATCTTTCAGCGCATCGGTAAAGTTCGCCTCGACCTTCTTCTCATGCAACTGCTCTTCAAGCTGCATCAGGAACTTATCCACCACGCGCATGATGACTTCTTTATCCAAGGACTTGAACGAAATCATCGCATCCAGGCGATTGCGGAACTCAGGCGAAAATAGGCGCTTGATATCCCCCATTTCGTCCCCGCCTTTTTCCGGCGGGGTAAAACCGATGGTAGTTTTGTTCAGCGCTTCCGCGCCGGCATTGGTGGTCATGATAATGATCACGTTGCGGAAATCAGCCTTGCGTCCATTGTTATCCGTGAGCGCGCCATGATCCATGACTTGCAGCAGGATATTAAAAATATCCGGATGCGCCTTTTCGATTTCGTCCAACAACAACACGGAATACGGATGCTTGGTGATGGCTTCGGTGAGCAAGCCGCCTTGATCAAAGCCGACATAGCCCGGCGGCGCGCCGATCAAGCGCGACACGGCATGTCGCTCCATGTACTCAGACATATCGAAGCGGATCAACTCGATGCCCATGGTGTAGGCAAGCTGGCGCGCGACTTCGGTCTTGCCCACGCCCGTGGGGCCGGAGAACAGAAACGAACCGATCGGCTTGCTCGGATTACCCAACCCCGAGCGCGCCATTTTGATCGCAGTAGCCAGCGCTTCGATCGGCTTGTCTTGGCCAAACACCACGGCTTTTAGATCGCGATCAAGATTTTTGAGCGCGGAACGGTCATCGGACGATACGCTCTTCGGCGGAATGCGCGCGATTTTCGCCACGATGTCTTCAATTTCTTTCGGGGTGATGATTTTCTTCTGTTTCGACTTGGGCAAAATGCGCTGCGCAGCGCCCGCTTCGTCGATCACATCGATTGCCTTGTCCGGCAGATGGCGATCGTTAATGTATTTAGCTGAAAGCTCCGCGGCCGTAGAGAGCGCGGCGGCGGTGTATTTGATGCCGTGGTGTGCCTCGAAACGCGACTTGAGGCCGCGCAAAATCTCGACCGTCTCCGCTATGGATGGTTCGGGTACGTCGATTTTTTGGAAACGACGTGAGAGGGCATGGTCTTTCTCGAAGATGCCGCGGTATTCATTATAAGTCGTAGCGCCGATACACTTGAGCGCGCCGGAACTCAAAGCCGGCTTGAGTAGGTTGGACGCATCCAAAGTGCCGCCCGAGGCCGCGCCGGCGCCAATTAGGGTGTGAATCTCGTCGATAAACAAAATCGCTTTGTTGTTATCGAGCAGATGTTTCAGCACTGCTTTCAAGCGCTGCTCGAAATCGCCGCGATACTTGGTACCCGCCAGCAGTGCGCCCATGTCGAGCGAGTAGACCGTGCTCTGCGCCAGCACCTCCGGCACATTGCCTTCAACGATGCGACGCGCCAAGCCCTCGGCAATCGCGGTTTTGCCGACGCCGGCTTCGCCCACCAGCAACGGATTATTTTTGCGCCGGCGGCATAGGGTTTGAATCACCCGTTCCAATTCCAGCTCGCGCCCGATCAGCGGATCGATTTTGCCCGCCAAGGCTTGCACATTGAGGTTTTGGGTAAAATTTTCGAGCGCGGTCGCAGGCTGCTGCTCTTGCTCGGTTTCAGGTTCGGCGTCATTGCTGCCGCCTTTGGCGGAGCCGGCGCTATCCTGTACCTTGCTGATACCGTGAGCAATGTAGTTCACTACATCGAGCCGGGTCACCCCCTGTTGGTGCAAGAAGTACACCGCATGTGAATCCTTTTCACCGAAGATCGCAACCAACACATTGGCGCCGGTGACTTCTTTTTTGCCGGAGGATTGAACATGCAGAATAGCGCGCTGAATCACGCGTTGAAAGCCGAGCGTGGGCTGGGTATCGACTTCATTGGTGCCACCGACGATCGGGGTGTGCTGCTGCACGAAATCGCCCAGCACTTTGCGCAAATCTTCGATATTGGCGGCGCAGGCACGCAGGACTTGCGCGGCGGAGGGATTATCCAACATCGCCAGCAAGAGATGCTCCACCGTAATGAACTCGTGACGCTTCTGCCGCGCCTCGACAAACGCCATGTGGAGAGAGACTTCCAGTTCCTGCGAGATCATCTTAAGTTTCTTCCATTACGCACTGCAACGGATGTTGATGCTGTCTTGCAAAAGAGACTACCAGATCAACCTTCGTCGCTGCAATATCTTTTGGGAAAACCCCACATACCCCCATGCCTTCTCGATGCACCTTGAGCATCACCTGCGTCGCCCGCTCCCGGCTCAAACCAAAGAACTTCTGCAAGACCTGCACCACGAAATCCATGGGCGTGAAATCATCGTTCAACACAAGCACCTTGTATAAGGGCGGCGGCTTGAGTTTACTTTTCTGTGGCTCAAGAATTGTGCCAAGTTGATCCTTTTGCGCCATGTTTTTACTCGTAACATTTCTATTGTGGGACCAGTCGGATACTGTTTCAACCCCACCCCCGATAATAACTTGAAACCTGTTGATTTCACCCAAACCGAAGGTGAAACTTCCTGCTGCCCGTGTTTTGAACCTGATTTCTCGCTTTCGTTCGCAGCAGCAATTTCAAATGTATTTAGGGGCGTATGGCCGGCCCTGCAACAACGGCGTACCCACCATGGCAATTGGCGCCGTCAAATGGTTTAACGACGCAAAAAGCTACGGCTTTATAACCCCGGAGGAAAGGGGTGAAGATATTTTTGCCCACTTTTACGATAGCCCATAAAAAAACCACCGCGTGATTGCTCACGCGGTGGTTTTTATTTACCCAAAAACGAAGGTTTACAACAAGGGCACAATCATCAGCGCCACGATGTTAATAATCTTGATCAAGGGGTTAACCGCCGGGCCAGCGGTGTCTTTATAAGGATCGCCCACGGTATCGCCAGTCACCGCCGCCTTGTGGGCGTCGGAACCTTTACCGCCGTAGTTGCCTTCTTCGATGTATTTCTTGGCGTTATCCCAAGCGCCACCGCCGGTGGTCATGGAAATCGCAACGAACAGGCCGGTGACGATGGTGCCGATCAGCACGCCACCCAAGGCCACCGGGCCGAGGGTTAAGCCCACGATAACGGGCACAGCGACAGGTAGTAGCGAAGGAACAATCATTTCCTTGATCGCGGCCTTGGTCAGCATGTCTACACAAACGCCGTACTGCGGCTTAGCCGTACCTTCCATGATGCCGGGGATTTCTTTGAACTGGCGGCGCACTTCCACCACCACCGATCCGGCTGCACGACCTACCGCTTCCATGCCCATGGCACCGAACAGATACGGCACCATACCGCCGATAAATAGGCCAATGATGACCATATGATTGGAAAGGTCGAAGGTCAACCCCTGGTGCGCCCCCGAGGACAGGGCATGCGTGTAGTCGGCGAATAGCACCAACGCAGCCAAGCCCGCAGAACCGATCGCATAGCCCTTGGTTACCGCCTTGGTGGTATTACCCACCGCATCGAGCGGGTCAGTGATGTTGCGGATACTATCCGGCAAACCAGCCATTTCGGCGATACCACCGGCGTTATCGGTGATCGGGCCGTAAGCGTCGAGCGCTACGATAATCCCGGCCATCGATAACATGGCGGTCGCGGCGATGGCGATGCCATACAAACCGGCTAGCGCAAAGGCGGACCAGATGGCCAGACACACTACCAGCACCGGAGCGGCGGTGGAGCGCATCGACACCCCCAAACCAGCGATCACGTTGGTGCCGTGACCGGTGGTAGAGGCTTGCGCGATATGCCGCACGGGCGCGTATTCGGTCGCGGTGTAATACTCAGTAATCACCACCAATGCGGCGGTCAGCGCCAAACCAATGAGTGAAGTAAGGTAGATATTCATGGAAGAGACCAACTTCCCCTCAATCGTCACGCCGTCGCCCAAGAGCCACATGGTAATCGGATAGAACACCGCCACCGCCAACACGCCGGAAACCGTCAGGCCGCGATACAGCGCATTCATGATTTTGCCACCGTCACGCGCCTTGACGAAAAAGGTGCCGATGATTGAGGCGATGATCGAGACGCCGCCGAGTACCAGCGGATAGATCGCCGCATTCGGACCCGCGTTAGAGATCAATAGACCACCCAACAACATGGTAGCGATAATGGTCACGGCATAAGTCTCGAACAAGTCGGCGGCCATACCAGCGCAATCGCCCAC
>JAUXTZ010000181.1 GCA_030681095.1 Burkholderiales bacterium | reverse complement strand
ATGTTGGCGATGCCGCCTTCGTACATCAGATCAACAATCAGCTTCAGCTCGTGCAAGCACTCGAAATAAGCCATCTCCGGCGCATAACCAGCTTCAACCAGGGTTTCAAAACCAGCCTTGACCAATTCCACTGCGCCGCCGCACAACACGGCTTGCTCGCCGAACAAGTCGGTTTCGCATTCTTCGCGGAAATTGGTTTCAATCACGCCGCCACGCGTGCCGCCGTTGGCGCATGCATACGATAAAGCAATTTGCAGCGCTTTTTTCGATACGTTTTGATGCACCGCGATCAGCGACGGCACACCGCCGCCTTGTTTATAAGTGGAACGCACCAGATGGCCCGGGCCTTTGGGTGCGATCATGATCACGTCCAGGTCGGCGCGCGGCACGATTTGGCCGAAATGCACATTGAAGCCATGCGCGAACGCCAGTGCGGCGCCTTTTTTCATATTCGGTGCAATCTCTTGCTCATACACGGCGGGCTGCTGCTCGTCCGGCACCAACAGTATGACCACGTCGGCTTCTTTCACGGCAACGCTGACTTCTTTCACGGTCAGACCGGCTTTCTTCGCCTTATCCCAAGAGCTGCCGCCTTTGCGCAACCCCACGGTGACTTTCACGCCGGAGTCTTGCAGATTGTTGGCGTGGGCATGGCCTTGCGAACCGTAACCAATGATCGCGACTTTCTTCTTTTTAATAATAGAAAGATCGGCGTCTTTGTCGTAATAAACTTTCATGATTTTCCTTTCAGACAGAGTGAGATGTGAGCGAAGGAAACGGGAGGAAATAACCCCTCTCGCCTCCACCGCGCACTAAACTTTTAAAATCCGTTCTCCGCGCCCGATACCGCAGGCGCCGGTACGCACCGTTTCCAGAATGGCGCTCGGGTCGAGCGCTTCTAGAAAGGCATCCAGCTTGGAGCCGTTGCCGGTCAACTCGATGGTGTAGGTGCTATCCGCCACATCGATGATGCGGCCGCGAAAGATATCCGACATGCGCTTCATTTCCTCGCGCAATTTGCCTTCTGCTTTCACCTTGACCAGCATCAGCTCGCGCTCGAGATGCGAGCCTTCGTTGAGATCCAACACCTTAACTACTTCGATCAGCTTATTCAGTTGCTTCACGATTTGTTCGACCACTTCTTCTGTGCCGCGGGTGACGATGGTCATGCGCGACATGGTGGAGTCTTCGGTCGGCGCCACGGTCAGCGACTCGATGTTGTAACCGCGTGCCGAGAATAAACCCGACACGCGTGACAAGGCACCCGCTTCGTTTTCCAATAACACAGAAATAATGTGCCGCGTCGCCATTACAGATCTTCCGCCAAAATCATTTCGGACAAGCCCTTGCCGCCCGGCACCATCGGAAACACGTTTTCGGTTTGGTCGGTGAGAAAATCCATGAACACCAGCTGGTCCTTGAGTTTGAAGGCTTCTTTCAGCGCGCCCTCGACATCAGATGGCTTCTCGATGCGCATGCCGACGTGACCGTAGGCTTCCGCCAGTTTCACGAAGTCGGGCAAGGCATCCATATAGGATTCGGAGTAGCGGTTGCCGTGGAAGAATTGCTGCCACTGCCGCACCATGCCCATGTAGCGGTTATTTAGATTGATGATCTTGAGCGGCAGGTGATATTGCTTGCAGGTGGACAGTTCCTGAATGCACATCTGAATGCTCGCTTCGCCTGTGATGCAGGCTACGTTCGCCTTCGGGAATGCCAGTTTCACGCCCATCGCGGCGGGCAGGCCGAAGCCCATGGTGCCCAGGCCGCCGGAATTGATCCAGCGCCGCGGCTTGTCAAATTTGTAGTATTGCGCCGCCCACATTTGATGCTGGCCGACATCGGAGGTCACATAGGCGTCGCCCTTGGTCACCTCATACAATTTCTCGACCACATATTGCGGCTTGATGATTTTGGACGAACGATCGTACTTCATGCAATTCTTCGAGCGCCACAATTCGATCTGCGTCCACCAGGTCTTCAGCGCGGCTTGATCGCCACGGTCCTTCGACGCTTGCAACTGTTTGATCATCTCATCCAGCACCTGCGCCACGCCCCCAACGATCGGCACATCCACTTTCACGCGCTTGGAGATCGACGAAGGGTCGATATCGATATGGATGATCTGACGCTTTTCACTATTGAAGTGCTCGGTGTTGCCGATTACGCGGTCATCGAAGCGCGCGCCTACCGCCATCAGCACATCACAATGCTGCATGGCCATATTCGCTTCATAGGTGCCGTGCATGCCGAGCATGCCGAGGAACTGGCGATCGGTTTCCGGATAGCCGCCCAAGCCCATGAGCGTGCTGGTGCAAGGTACGCCGAGCAGCTTGATCAGCTTGGTCAATTGGCTCGACGCTTCCGACAGGATCACGCCGCCACCGGTATAAAAGAACGGACGCTTTGCGGACAACAACAGTTTGACCGCCTTCTTGATCTGCATCGGATGGCCCACGGTCACCGGATTATAGGAACGCAAGCTGACGCTCTTCGGGTACTCGAATGCGGTTAAGTGCGTCGTAATATCTTTCGGGATATCCACCAACACCGGACCCGGCCGGCCGGTGGCCGCGATATGAAACGCCTTTTTGATGGTGATGGCGAGATCCTTGACGTCCTTCACCAAAAAGTTGTGCTTCACGCACGGGCGCGTAATACCCACCGTATCCACTTCTTGGAATGCATCCAGACCAATAGCGGGGGTCGGTACTTGGCCGCTGAGGATCACCATCGGGATCGAATCCATGTACGCAGTGGCGATGCCGGTCACCGCGTTGGTGGCGCCGGGGCCGGATGTGACCAGCGCCACGCCGACCCGGCCGGTCGCGCGCGCATAGCCGTCGGCGGCATGCACCGCCGCCTGCTCATGGCGCACCAGCACATGCTTGACTTTGTTCTGCTTGAATATTTCGTCGTAAATGTAGAGCACCGCGCCGCCGGGATAGCCGAAGGCAAATTCGACGCCCTCCTCCTGCAAACAGCGCACGGTGATCTCCGCGCCAGTGATTTCCATAAAACTGCCTTGAGCTTTGAATTTCGAGAAAAGAACATGAAACACTAACGTTTACGTCGTGTTTGGTCAAGTGCCACATGCCAAAAACATTTTATTTCCCCGCAAGTTACACGGAATTGCATGGATCTGATAAACGCTTCAAATCCGCTGCAAAAGGCAGGCCATTTTGCTAACATGGCGCAGCCTTAACCAAACGAAAGCTTCCGCTGGCCACCCGTCACGAACTGTCCGAGTTCCTGAAAATCGTTGAGCGCCGCGCGTTCAAGCAAGCCTACTTCGGCGTACATGAAGAACAGGCCGCGCTCGATATCGTGCAAGACTCCATGCTCAAGCTTGCAGAGAAATACGCCGATAAACCCAGTGAAGAGTTGCCGATGCTGTTCCAACGCATCCTGCAAAACACCATTCGGGACTACTACCGGCGGCAGAAGGTGCGCAATATGTGGACCACCCTGCTCTCTTCGCTGTCGCCGAGCCACGCGGAGGAAGATCACGATCCGCTGGAAACTTTAGAGGCAGCAGATGGATCAAATTGGAAGACTAATCCAACCATCCAATTAGACAGAATACAAGTTATTGAAATAATTGATAAAGCTGTTAAAGCATTACCGACACGTCAACGCGAAGCGTTCCTATTGCGTTATTGGGAAGAGTTAGATGTCGCACAGACCGCAGAGGTCATGGGCTGTTCGGAAGGCAGTGTGAAAACCCACTGTTCGCGTGCCACGCACGCCTTGGCCGAAGTCCTGAAAGCGAAAGGAGTCGAACTATGAATGATCGTGAATTTGGCAATAAAATCAAACAAGATTTGAATTATGGCTTGGGCCGCTTGGATGCCCGCGTGACCGAACGCCTGAAACAAGCGCGTGAACGCGCATTGGATGTGTTCGCTGCACAAGAAGTATCGACCAGCCCCTATGCACTCGCCGGCCATCACGGCCATGCACATCACCATGTCATCGCGCCGCGCAAGTGGTTGCCGTTTGCCATGGTGGTGCTCGCCTTGGTTGGCGTGATGTACTGGCAGCAAGAAATGAATCGCGACGAAGACATCGACGCCGCGCTGCTGTCCAGCGATATTCCACTGAATGTTTTTACTGACCACGATTTTCACTCATGGCTCGACAGCTCTACCCAGCGCTAATCTTGCTGTTAGCAATCGGGCTGCCCAGCCACGCCGCCGACAAGCCCGCCGAGACTAAACCCGCGCAAGCTAAGCCCGCCGCATCCAAGCCAGAGCCAAAAGCACTGGCTTGGATGCAACTCACCCCAGCACAAAAAAAACTGCTGGCTGAACTGGAACCACAGTGGCCGCAGCTCACCGACCGCTTGCGCAACAATCTGGTGAAAGTGGCGGATAAATATCCGAAAATGAAGCCGGATGAGCAAGAGCGCGTGCGCCGGCGCATTACCCGCTGGGCAAGCCTCACGCCGGCGCAGCGAGAAGCCGCGCGCGAACGCTATAAGCAAATCAAAAAGCAGCCACCCGAAAAGCAAAAAGAAGTGACGAAAAAGTGGGAGCACTACCAAACCCAGAAGGCGCCGGCCCCTCAGGCCCAGCCACCGGCTACTGTTCCGCCTCAGGACGCGCCGACCTCACCGCTCGCCCCCGCCAAGAAGTAGCGCCGCTTACTCGTGCGCAGCTTCTTCTAAAGCCGAAAAAATCGGATTAAACGCAGCGTCCTTGTTTTCGACCATCGCCACGATATTGGCGACCGATAGCACGCTCATCTGCGCACCTTTCACGATCCAACCGCGCACCGGCGTCCACCCGTTCATTTGCGAGAACAGTGAAAACACATCACTGTTACCCGAAATCATGCGCCGATACCACAGTGCAAAATGTGCCATCTGCGTCATCATCTCGTCTGAAATCAGCCCGGCGGAATCGATGATCGTGCCATCGTCTTGAACGCGGCAAACCGCCACGACGCCATCCAGTACCAACAGGCGTTTCAACATTGCCATCTCTTATGCCCCGCAGTTGGCCAGCGCGGCAAACGCGGCTTCGTAATCTACATCGCGGTTTTTTACCACCACGCCGTGATTGCGCCCCACCACTGCGGACCAATCCAAACCCACGAGTGAAAATCCCTGAACCGGCTCGAAACCGGCCTGGCCGGTCAAGGCTTCCCAACCGCGCGCTTCCATGGTGGCAATCGCCATATTAGCGACGCAAGTGTGCGCCAGCAAATCAAGCACCTGCGGCGTTAATTCATTTCCTTCCTTTACCTGGTGCGCTTGCAGGTCGCCCTTGTCATCGTATTGAAACGCGGCGAGCGCGCCCGGCACTTGCATCAATTGGTCTAAGCTCATTGCAACTCCATTGGTTGGGGAAATGCGCGATTGGTTTTTTTCGAGAAACCCACCGCGGCTAATACAGCTTTTCGTTCACGTCTCCGCCCAGTTTGGCGTACATATACACCAGCGGGTTTTCTTCGATATCGCCCACTTTTGCACGTAGGATAGTCATCACATCGTTCAGCAGGCCTGGCGTGTTTTGACAGAAGCAAAAGAAATTACCCACCACGCATACCGACATCTCCTTGCCGTGCACGATCCAACCCTGCACCGGCTTGCAACCGCAATTTTCCGAGAAAGCGGAGAAAATCTCAGCCTGCATATTCACGGCCAGCGTGTTCGAACGACACAAGATCGACGCCATGCGCGCAAGCTCGTCTGTCATATTGCCTTCGAACGAATAGCGATCGCCGCGAAAGGCGTACTCCCCGGCGGCGATGACGCCAGGGATGGCCATGAGCTGGGATATAATGCGCATCTTTTCTCCTTCTGCCTGCGCGAATGTGAAACATTCGCCTGTCGAAATACCGAACGCCAAAACAAATGCCAAATCAGATAATAGAGCCTAACCAAAAAAGTGCAACACCAACGTCCACCACACCGAGCGTATTTCGGCGTCTAGCCAGTATGTTGTATGAAGCGCTGGTACTAGGCGCAGTAATCTTTGTCGCCGCTGGGATTTTCAGGGTATTCCGAGACCCTGATGTCCCTGGCGCCAGGACGTTCTACCAAGCCTACCTGCTGCTAGTGATGTTGGGTTATTTTTCCTGGTTCTGGACGCACGGCGGGCAAACCGTGGCGATGCGGGCCTGGCGCTTTCGCGTGGAACGCGCTGACGGCCGGCCACTGCGCTTTGCTCAAGCGAGTGTGCGCTTCGCGTTGGCTTGGTTATTGCCGATCAGCATCGTGTGGGCCTGGTTCGATCGCGACAAACAATTCTTGCATGATCGGCTTGCCCGCACCCGTCTCGTGATGTGCTGAGCCTAACGGTCTGGCATGAAGCTCGCCATGACCGTTTCCCTCTCTCCTAGCTCTCTCCCGCTTGCGGGAGAGAGGGACTTAGGCTCGCTGCGCGAGTTTCATGATAAGCGTCAGCGCTGTTCCAGCCACCACAATAGGCCGACCACAGAAATAGAGAACAAGGCGGTCGGGAAACCAGCGCTGAATAGGGGCGACCAATCATGCAGTACACCCAGGTTGGCGAACACGCGGTTCAACAAGTGAAATGACAGCCCCAACATAATGCCGGTGAACACCTTGCCGCTGATGCCGCCCATGCGCGTATGCAAAAAAGCGAACGGCAGCGCCATCAGCATCATGACCAAAGTGGCGAATGGGTAGACCAACTTGTTCCACAACGCGATCTCGTAGCGTGAGGTTTTTTGCTTGTTTTCGCTCAGGTGCTTGACGTAAAAAAACAAATTCCACGCCGACATTTGCTCCGGCACTGCCAGTAACACACTCAACATATCCGGGTTCAACACTGAGTTCCAATACGCTTGCGGCAAACTTGAGATGCGCGTACTGGAACCTTCGAACCGCGTTTGATCCACGTTGCTCAGCAGCCAGCTATTGTCCTTGATGTACTTTCCCTCGCGCGCGAAACTGATCGCCCGCAGGCTATAGTTGGGGTCGAATTCATAAATCTTCACACCGATCAGAGTCGAATCCGGTAGCACTTCCTTCACGTTCACAAAGCTCGATCCGTCTTTCATCCACAAACCGGAACGGAATTCCTGCGCCACCACGGTACTCATCGCACGGATGCGCAATTGGGTCGCGACACGCTCGCTCGGCGGCGCGATGAACTCGCCCACCACGAACGTGAATAAAACGAATAGCAAACCCGCGCGCAGCAGCGAAAACGCCATGCGCGCCGCCGATAAGCCGGAGACACGCAGCACGGTCACTTCGGAATGATTCGCGAGTTGCACCAGCGCATACAGGGTGCCGATCAGCGCCGCAATCGGGAATAGTTCATACACATGGCCGGGAATTTGCAGCGCCACATACATCAAAATGTGGTGCAGTTGGTAGTTCCCCCTGCCCAGGCTTTCCAACTCATGAATCAAATCCAGAAAGCCGAACAGCACCAACAATGCGGAGAACACCAACAACGTGCCGCCATACACCTCATGCGCGAGATAGCGGTGAACAATCTTCATTTGCGGCGCCACGCAAAAAAGGGCGTGAGCGTCTGGCGCCGGTGATAAAAATAGGTGAGGAGGAACAACATCAGCAGATGCACGCTCCATACCCCCACCCAAGGCGACACTTTGCCGGCCAGCACCCAGGCATGGGAAATCGACAGCAGATTGCTATAGATCAGGTAGATCAACAACGCTGCGACCAAATGGAACGGCCGCCCGGAGCGCGGGTTGAAAAAACTCAGCGGGATCGCCAGCAGCACCAACAGCACTGCGCTTGCCGGCAAGCTCATGCGCCATTGCAGCTCGGCGGTTTTTTCGGGGTTACGCGCTCGGAGCAAATCGAGCGTGGGCGTCGCCTTCATGCTGGGCGCCCCTAGCTTGACCTCATACGGCTCGACCCGTACGGTATAACGCTGGAACTGCATGATGCGGTAATCGGCTTTCCCTGCCAGCCCCTCATAGCGACGGCCTTGGTCGAGCACGAGAAAGCGATCGCCATTTTCGGCCACGCTTTGCGAACCTTGCCGCGCCACCATCACGCCCAAGTGGCCATGTTGCTCGGTGCGGATAAACACGTTTTTTACCTGCGCCTGATTGGTGCCGAGGCTCTCCACAAAATACACCCGATCGGCCTGCTTTGATTCCTTGAACACACCGGGTGCCACCGAAGAAATATCCTCACGGCTTTCCAGTTTCTGCCGATATTCCGCGCTCTTGCGCAGCGACCAAGGTGAGACCACCAAGCTAATAAGCGCAATAAACACAATGACCGGCCCGCTCAAGGCCATCACCGGCTTGATCCAAGTCGTGATCCCCACGCCCGCGGTCTGCCACACCACCATCTCGTTATCGCGCGACATGCGCGACAGCGTAAGCAGCACCGATAAAAACAGCGTCACCGTGAGCAGCACCGGTAGCGCGCTGACCGTGCTGAATGCGAGAAAAGCCAGCACCGCCTCCGGCGCCAACGCGCCTGCCGCCGCCTGACTGAGATAACGCACCCACTGCGTCACGCCGGTGATCGCGAGCAGGACAACGAACACCGCTAGCATGGTGACGATCAGTTCTTGAATCAGGGCGCGGCGATAGATCATTTAAGGGATAACTTTGACTTTTAGGGGCAGAATCGCGAATAATTCAGAAATCATTCTATTTCGCTAAGTATTTAATGAATAAAGGAGTTTAAAGCGTGGAATTTAGCATAAAAAGCGGAAGCCCGGAAAAACAACGCTCCGCCTGCGTCGTCATCGGCGTCTACGAAACACGCAAGCTCTCCCTCGCCGGCGAAATGATCGACCGCGTCGCCAAGGGCTATTTATCCGACATTCTGCGCCGCGGCGATATGGAGGGGAAAAACGGCACCACGCTGCTGTTGCATAACGTGCCGAGCACGCTGTGCGACCGCGTGCTACTCGTCGGTTTGGGCAAGGAGCGGGAATTCAAAGAAAACGAGTACCGCACCGCGATCAAGGCTGCGATCAAGACCCTAAACGAAACCGGCTCGTTGGAAGCGGTGGTGTACCTCACCGAGTTGAGCGTCAAAAAACGCAGCGTCACCTGGCGCATCGAACAAGCGGCGATCGTAGCAATGGAAGCGGTGTACCGCTTCGACAAACTCAAAAGCAAGCAGGACGAAGTGCGCCGTCCGCTGCGCAAGCTGACTTTATCCGTGCAACGCCGCAATGAAATCAGTGAGGCCGAAGCTGCCGTGGTGAGCGGCCAAGCCATTGCGCAAGGCATGAACCTGGCCAAGGATCTGGGTAACCTCCCCGGCAATATCTGCACCCCGACCTATCTCGCCGAACAAGCCCGTGGCATAGGCAAAACCTATGGCCTCAAAGTGGAGGTGCTCGACACGCCCGAGATCGAAAAACTCGGCATGGGTTCCTTTCTCTCGGTCGCGAAAGGTAGCCGCCAGCCGCCGAAATTGATCGTGATGCACTATCAAGGCGGCGCGAAAAAAGCCCCCCCCGTGGTATTGGTCGGAAAAGGCATCACCTTCGACGCCGGCGGCATCTCGCTCAAGCCCGCCGCCGAAATGGACGAGATGAAATACGATATGTGCGGCGCGGCCAGCGTACTGGGCACGATGAAAGCGATCGCGCAAATGCAGCTCAAGCTCAACGTGGTCGCCATCATCCCTACTTGCGAAAACTTGCCCGACGGCGACGCCAATAAACCCGGCGATATCGTCACCTCGATGTCTGGTCAAACCATCGAAATCCTCAACACCGATGCCGAAGGTCGGCTCATCCTGTGCGACGCGCTCACTTACGCCGAACGCTTCGAGCCGCAAGCGGTGGTGGATGTCGCCACCTTGACCGGCGCCTGCGTGATCGCCCTGGGCCACCATGCGAGCGGCTTGTTCAGCAATAACGATACGCTCGCACGCGAGTTGCAACATGCCGCGGACGACGCCTACGATCGCCTGTGGCACATGCCCTTGTGGGACGATTATCAAGAGCAATTGAAGAGCAACTTCGCCGATATGGCAAATATCGGCGGTCGCGCCGCCGGTTCGGTCACCGCCGCCTGCTTCCTATCGCGCTTCACCAAGAAATACGACTGGGCGCATCTCGACATTGCCGGCACGGCATGGAAATCCGGCAAAGATAAGGGCGCCACCGGCCGCCCTGTGCCCTTGCTCACCCACTTCCTGATCAAGCGCGCCAACGCCTAATTGCCACCATGACCCGCATCGATTTCTACACTAAAGTCGACGACAAGCTGCGCTTCGCGTGCCGCTTGTGCGCAAAAGCGCTGTCGCAAAAAATGCGGGTCAATGTCTATGCGCCGGATGCCAAGCTCGCCGATCGCTTCGACCACCTGCTCTGGCAAGAGCCCGCCACCGGCTTTATTCCGCACTGCTATGCCGAGTCGCCACTCGCTGTGGAAACGCCGGTACTGATTCATAGCAGCGAGGGCGCGCTGCTGCATGACACGCTACTGATCAATCTCGACGCCGCTTGGCCGCCCTTCTTCAGCAAGTTCCAACGCCTGATCGAGATCGTCAGCAGCGATGCGCATGACAGCGCCGCTGCGCGCGAGCGCTTCCGCTTTTACCGCGACCGCGGTTACGACATCAGCAACCATGACATGGGAGCCCGTCATGAGCGATGACGTCTTCGACAAGCTGGATGCGCTGCTTAAAAAACATGCGGCGAACGAACCCGAGATTCCTGTACTCACCGATCTTGTGGAACCACCTAGCGTCGATTTAAACGCCATCCCCGTGCTGACCGAAGAAGTTACCGCCGTGCCACTTGAGCTCGAACTCGACCTCATCCCGGAACCGATGCAGATCGACCCCGCGCTCAAGCAGGCGGAAACCGAAGCCGTGCTGGCACAACTCGACACCATGGAAGCGGAAGTTCAAGCCGAAGTGGACGCGCGCATCGCCCAAGTGCAAACCGAGCCGGCACCCGCCACAATGGAACCCGAATCGCATCCCGCGTTCAGCATCGAAATCCCGCCCGACGCCGAATATGTAGCGCTGCCGCAAACCGAAATCGAGGTAGCCGCCCCCGTAGCGGCTGTTCCCGCCCCGCAACCCTCTTTACCAGAAGAAGCGTTGCACCGCATCGCCGCGCTGATCGAAGCCGACGTGGCGCGCATCCTCAAGCAAAGCCTGCACCAAACCCTCTCCGAAGAACTCGGCGGGATACTGAATCTCACCCTCGACAAAGCCCTCTCCAGCATGCTCGATCAACACATGATGATGATCGAAGAAACCGTGCGCAGCACCATCGCCGATGAACTAAAGAAACAGCTTGCGCCATTCAAGCGTTCTGCGCCAACTCCGCCGCCCAAAGCCTAAGCCAGACGCGCCTTCTCCGGTATAATTCCCGCCTTTCTGTTTTAGATCGCCCCACGCTATGGAATCCAATAAAAGCGAACTCGCTAAAAGCTTCGAGCCGCACGAGATCGAACGCCGCTGGTATCCGCTGTGGGAAGCACGCGGCTATTTTGACGCCGGCCAAAGCGCCGACCAAGCCGCGTATTGCATCATGTTGCCGCCGCCGAATGTCACCGGCACATTGCATATGGGGCATGCCTTCCAACACACCTTGCAAGATGCGCTGATCCGCTACCACCGCATGCTGGGCGACAACACGCTGTGGCAGCCGGGCACCGACCATGCGGGCATCGCCACGCAGATTGTGGTGGAACGCCAGTTGGAGCGCGAGGGCAAGACGCGGCATGATCTTGGGCGCGAGGCTTTCGTCGATCGCGTATGGGAATGGAAGCAGGAATCAGGTTCCACCATCACGCGTCAAATGCGCCGCATGGGCGCATCGGCAGATTGGTCGCGCGAACGCTTCACCATGGATGAGGGCCTATCCAAAGCCGTGGCCGAAGTCTTCGTGCGCTTGCATGAAGATGGCCTGATCTATCGCGGCAAACGCTTGGTCAATTGGGACCCGGTGCTCGGCACCGCTGTCTCCGATCTGGAAGTGGTATCCGAGGAGGAAGATGGCTTTCTGTGGCATATCCGCTATCCGCTTGAAGACGGCAGCGGGCACTTGGTCGTTGCCACCACGCGCCCGGAGACGATGCTGGGCGACGTCGCGGTGGCGGTTCACCCGGACGATGCGCGCTATCAACATCTCATCGGCAAACAGGTGCGCCTGCCGCTTGCCGAGCGCTCGATCCCGATTATTGCTGATGATTATGTGGATCCCGCCTTCGGCACCGGTTGCGTGAAAATCACGCCGGCGCACGATTTCAATGACTGGCAGGTCGGCGCGCGTCATGAACTGCTCCCGATCAGCATTTTCACGCTGGATGCCAGGATCAATGATTTTGGTCCCACAGAATACCAAGGTCTCGACCGCTACGATGCGCGTGCCCGCATCATCGAAGACCTGCAAATACGCAATCTGCTGGAAGACACCAAACAGCACAAACTGATGGTGCCGCGCGGCGAGCGTACGCACGCGGTGATCGAGCCCATGCTCACCGATCAGTGGTTCGTGAAAATGGATAGCCTCGCCCGGCGCGGCTTGGACGTGGTGGATACCGGTGAGATGCGCTTCGTTCCCGAGAACTGGACCAGTACTTACAATCAATGGCTGACCAATATTCAAGACTGGTGCATCTCGCGCCAACTGTGGTGGGGCCATCGCATTCCCGCTTGGTATGACGAAGAGGGCAATATCTACGTCGCGCGCACCTTGGCCGAGGCGCAGAAGCAAGCCGGTGATAAAGCATTGACCCAGGACGAAGACGTACTCGATACCTGGTTCTCCTCCGCGCTGTGGCCCTTTTCCACCCTCGGCTGGCCCGATGAAACGGCTGAACTCAAGCGCTATCTGCCGACCAGCGTGTTGGTCACCGGCTTCGACATCATCTTCTTCTGGGTGGCGCGCATGGTGATGATGTCCTTGCACTTCACCGACCAGGTGCCGTTCCGCGAAGTGTATGTCACCGGCCTGGTGCGCGATGCGCAGGGCCAGAAGATGAGCAAATCCAAGGGTAATATTCTGGATCCCCTGGATTTAATTGATGGCATCGACCTCGAGCGGCTGGTGGAAAAACGCACCAGCAACTTGATGAACCCGAAACAAGCGGGGTCGATCGCGAAAGCCACGCGCAAAGAATTCCCCGAGGGCATTCCCGCGTTTGGCACCGATGCGCTGCGCTTCACCTTCGCCAGCCTCGCTACCCATGGCCGCGACATCAAATTCGATTTGCAGCGCTGCGACGGCTATCGCAACTTCTGCAACAAGCTGTGGAACGCCACGCGCTACGTGCTGATGAATTGCGAGGGACACGATGTCGGTCTGGACGAAGCGCATCCCCTGCAATATTCCGACATGGACAAATGGATCATCGGCCGCTTGCAGCTCGCGGAAAAAGAAGTCGCCGACGCCTTCGCACAATACCGCTTCGATTTGGCTTCGCAAGCGATTTACCAATTCGTGTGGGACGAGTATTGCGATTGGTATGTGGAGTTGGCCAAGGTGCAATTGCAGCACGGCAACGAGGCGGAAAAACGCACCGCGCGCCGCACCTTGGTGCGCGTATTGGAAGCCACGCTACGGCTCGCGCATCCAATCATCCCTTTCATCACCGAGGAATTGTGGCAAATCGTCGCCCCTTTGGCCGGGAAAACGGGGGACAGCATCATGCTCGCGCCTTACCCGGTGACGAACCCAGCAAAAATCGACCACGCCGCAATGGAAAAAGTGGCTCTACTCAAAGAATTGGTCAATGCCTGCCGCGCGCTGCGCGGTGAAATGTCGATTTCCCCCGCCTTGAAAGTGCCGCTGGTGGCCTTGGGCGATGCGGCCACGCTGGCGGGTTTTGCGCCCTATCTGACCGCGCTCGCCAAACTGTCGGAAGTCGAGATCGAGACCCATGCGTTGCCGCACACTCAAGCGCCGGTACAAATCGTGGGCGAATATCGCTTAATGTTGAAGATCGAAATCGACTTGGAAGCGGAGCGTGCGCGCATAGACAAGGAAATTACGCGCTTGCGTGGTGAAGTTGCCAAAGCCCAAGGCAAGCTGGGCAATGCCAGCTTCGTGGATAAAGCCCCGCCTGCGGTCGTAGCGCAGGAACAGGCACGGCTGGAAGGATTTATCGCCACCCTAGATAAACTAGTCACGCAGCGGGAAAATTTAGACTAGCGCAGCGTCGAAATCACGACGCCTCTGTCCAGAATTGGATTACTTAGAAACCTTCTTTTTACGGCGATTTTCCACTAAGCGCTGGAATTCTTGCGGGTCGATTTCTTCCACGACCAAGCCCTCTTCATCAATATATTCAATTTCTTCAAGGGGATCTGCATGGGAAATAGCATCGCGCTCCTCCTGACGATGCTTGGCGTGCTCCAAATCGGGAGAATCGTGATGGGGATGAAGCCATTCAAACATGTTTGCTTGCTCTTTAAATTCGTATGCCTTGGATCCGGTACCCAGGTAATTGCAAATAGCGTGCCAAATTGACTGAGGCTTTAGGCTTATTTAAACTTTTTCGCAATCCGGCCGTTATCAAGTACAGTGAGCGGATGCATGCATTGACCATGCTCACGCAAAAATCTTAAAATTTTCAATCTAGTTCCAAAGGGAGTCCACCATGCCGCAACGTATGATTCAAATCAAAGACGAAGAAATCACCATGCTGCGCGAAGAATTGGAAATGCTGATGTCCGAACGGCAAAGGCTGCTACGCCTCGCGGGCGCAGCAGCGGCTTTCGTCGCCGAGCTCGACACCAAAAGTTTGCCCGCAGAAACCTACGAAGCAGCTGAATTTTTAGCAGAATTTTTAAACGAACTATCGGAAGAAACGCTGCGTGATTCGCTCGACGCCGTCAAAGCGCACGTGATCGGCGAAGTCGCCGCTTAATCTTTAGAAGCGGGTAAAACCCGTTCTACTGCTCTTCTTGAATAGCTTTCACCGGCGCTGGGCGCTGGGGTGGGCTCGCCACTTTAAGCGTCGGGGTAGCCAGCGTGCCGCCCAGCGTAAAAGGGGTGCGTAACACCATAGCGCGGGTGCGCAGCTCGCCCACCAGATTACCCGACAAGCTACGCTCGGCTGAAAACTCCAAGTTTCCGTTCGCGCTCATCATCCCCGTCAGCAGCTTCAATTGCCGATACTGATAACGCCCATTGGCGAGTTGCAGGTAACCTGACAGCTCGTTGAAATAGGTCTTACCGCCAATATTACCGTTGCTTCGCGCGGATTGAATCGCCCGCACCAGATCAACACCAGATAGCTCACCGTCGCGCACACGGAACGTCGCTTGCACTTGTGGCGCGTTAAACAACGTTTCCAACGCGGTGGATTTTGTCGTCAGGCGAATCTTCGCTTCCAGGGCGCCGCTCGCCTTCATATTGCGCGTAAACAGCGTGAGCACCGGCTCGATCGCTACCTGGCGCAATCCTAAATCGCTGGTAAATAGCCAGCCATCACGCCATTCAACCCGCGCATTGCCGCTCAGCGCACCGCCGTAGAGCTGCCCTTCGATATGACTCAGCGTCATACTGCCAGGCCGCGCGATGGCTGTAATTTTCAATTCATCGAATTGAATCCGCGGTTCCAGGGGCAATACGGAATGGGTCGCAGCCAATTGAATCGCCAGCGTATCCGCCTGCGGCGTGAAATTAATGGTGATGCGCTGATCGGTGCTCTTGATTTGAGCTTTGGCGAAACGGCCATGATCCATTTTCACATCCGCGTCGAACGCGAATAAATCGAGCAAACGATTCGCCAGCTTGGCGTCTTTCACCCATATTTGCTCGAATTGCACCGGCGCGGCTTGGGCTTGATATTGGCTCCAGACCGATAGCGCGCTCACGCTATCCTCCGACAAGGCCACCGCCTCCAACTCTATCCTGCGTATCACTTTCTCTTCCGAAAACCAAGAAGAGAAAGCAGGAAATAGACGCGCCGTGCCGACACGCACATCGGCCAGATCACCGATCGCCAACCCTTCCAATTTGAGATGGGGCGCGGGATAAACCGAAAAGCGAATATCCTTTACCACTACCCGTTGCCCGATCGACTCGGTCAACTGTTGCTCCATTATTGGAATATAAAAATTAAAAGAAATGAGATGGATCACCGCCAGCGCGAACAGCAAGAAGCCGAGAACACCGTAGACAGCTGGTTTAATCAGTTTTTTATTAAAACGAATGCGGGCACGTTTGCGCGCTGTCAGGAAGGGAAACACGGCCGCGCCCTGCGCCGCCGCCATCGCGCGTGCTTGGGCCTCGTCGCGCAAGTGCGCTTCCTCGGCTTCCTCGCTCCGCGTCGCTTCTTCCACGCGCCGTAGCGCTTCCTCGGCCTCAGTGCGTGCCGCCGCTTCGGCCGCTTCGCGTGCCTGCCGCCGCGCATCGTCCCGCGCGCGCGCTTCCGCTTCGGCGCGTTCGCGGGCTTCGGCCAGCGCCCGGGATTTCGATTCGGCTGCCTCGGCTACTGCGCGCTCCGCTTCCTGTTGGCGCGCCGCTTCTTCCGCGCGCTGCTGTTCTTCCAGTTGACGTTTTACCGCTTCGGCTTCAAGCCGCACCGCTTCTTCCGCCTCGGCCACGGCGCGGGCTTCGGCTTCTACGCGAATACGCTCCTCATCGGCACGTCGTTGCGCTTCTTCCTCCGCTTTGGCGCGGGCTTCAGCAATCGCGCGCGCCTCGCGCTCTGCTTCCTCGTGCGCCAGTCGTTCTTCTTCCGCGCGCTGCTCGGCGGCCAGCCGCGCTTGTTCCGCCACCAGCGCTTCGGCTTCATCAATACGGCGCTGCTCCGCTTCAGCTTCAGCTTGGCGCCGTGCCGCTTGTTCTTGCGCTTTGGCCTCTGCTTGCTCGCGCATCCTACGTTCTTCTTCCGCGCGCTGCTCGGCTGCCAGCCGTGCCGCCTCGGCTTGTCGTTGCGCTTCTGCTTCGGCTATCGCACGCGCCTCGGCTTCTTTTCGCGCCAGCCGCTCGGCTTCGAGTTGGGCTTGCGCATCCTGTTCGGCTTTAATTTTGGCTTCTTCCGCCAGCCGCCGCGCCTCCGCTTCTCCCCGCGCACGCGCTTCCGCTTCCTGTCGCAAGCGTGATTCTTCTTCCAGCTTGGCGCGAGTTTCTGCCTCAGCGCGCTGACGGGTTCCCTCGTCTTCGCGTGCGCGCGCTTCCATCCGGCGTTTCACGCGTGTTTCCAATTCGGTAGCAATCCGCGCTTCATCCAGGGCCTTGGCCAATGCCTGGGCTTCTTCCTCCGCACGACGTTTGCCTTGTTCCATTTCGTGCAAGCGCGCTTCCATCTCGGCACGGCGTTGTGCTTCTTCCTCGGCTTGTAGCTTGGCTTCCAGCTCGCGGCGGGCATTCGCCTTCACTTCCGCCTCTTTGGCCAAACGCGCATTTTCCTCGGCCTCTTTGCGCGCTTTGCGCTCGGCAGCTTCACACGCTTTTTCCGCCGCCAGCGCTTGCTTCTCTGCTTGTTCGCGGGCTTTTTTCTCTGCTTCCATGCGCGCTTTGGCGTCGGCTTCTGCCTGCTTGCGCTGTGCGGCTTCTTGCTTGGCTATGCGCGCTACTTCGGCCCGCGCAAACACTTCGGCTTCCAGCGCCTTGGCGCGGGCTTCGGCTTCCGCACGTGCCTTCGCCTCTGCCTCCAGTTGCTTGCGCGTGTGTTCTGCTACGGCCTTGGCGTGGGCCTCGGCTTCCTCACGGGCTTGACGCGCTTTCTCCGCAGCCGCTTGCGCCTTAGCTTCCGCCTTACGGCGCAATTGTTCTTCCGCCTCGCGCTGTGCCACTTCTTGGGCTTTAACTTGGGCTTGCTCTTTTGCTTTGGCTTCACGCGCATTGCGTTCGGCTAGTTCGCGCTTGATCGCTTCGGCTTCGGCCTCGATATCGGCTTTCACTTCACTGAGTAACGCTGCGCGGTCTTGTTCCTTGGCGCGCACTTCATGGTCTTCTGCCCGGCGCAGCTCGCGTTCGAGGTGGACTTGCGCCTCGAAGAAGGCTTGGGTATTGGATTCGTCGACGATAATGGTGGAGGAAAAGCCGAGATCATCCACCGCCAGCGCGCCATTCAGTTGGCGAATCATGCCGAATTCGGCAAGCTCATCCAAAATCGTAGCAAGGCGGCTTTCAGATAGACGTGAATTTTTTTCGAGGAGATCGCTGACGGAGGATTTGCCGTCGATGAGCGTAAGCACCCGCCCATGCTCGCGTGTCAAATCACGCGACTTGGCGTTGCCTTCAAGAATGCCTTTGGAAGTTTTGGTATATACCCGGGATAAGTCCATCCGGCCCTTCCAAGTTGCTCGCTCCATGGGAATAGGAATAGCTTGCTCCGCCACGGCAGTAGCCGTTGTCAATAATTATACGCAGCCAAATGCGGATGGAATAGCCGCTCGTATTAAAGGCTGGTCTTCAATACTGACAATATCGGCAATAAGCCCTTGGAGGTGAAGTGAATTTTTGTTTAGACAAGGCCGCCCCAGAAGGAGCCATTCTCGGGTTAGGCGGATAGTGCCGCTTTAACCCGCTCCAACCGAGCTCGGGCTTCGGTCGCCACCTCGCAGATCGCCTTGTTGGCGACCAGTTCCACCATCAAATTCGGGTCGAGAAACAACACCGTCACCCTGCCGTCCGCTTCTTCCCGCACCACCACATTGCACGGCAGCAGCAAGCCGATATCCGGCTCCATGTCCAACGCCTGGTTGGCGAGCACAGGATTGCACGCGCCTAGGATGCGGTAGGGGCGACGATCGATATCCAGCTTGGCCTTCATGGTCGCTTTCACGTCGATATCTGTGAGTACGCCAAAGCCTTCTTTTTTCAACTCTTCGATCACTTTTGCAACCGCTTGATCGAATGACAGACTCACGTTTGTGCTAAAACCATACATGGAATATTCCTTTATGCAGCAGATTGAGGGTTGAGTAGATGGATTATATCGGGAAATACTTATGCACAGCCGTGTGACAGCCATGACATGCGACTTAAGAAAGCCGCCCAGGAACCGATAAAGAGGAACCGGCAACGTAAGGCCGGGGCTCTTTGTAGGGTACATCCATGCTCGGCAAATACTTAAAATTTCTATCCAACGGAAAACCCATCCACGCGCAAAACGATAGCGTAATCGCGCAAGCGCCGCCGCCGATCGAGCGCATCGTGCCGCTGATGGAATCCCCCGTGTTCGATCGACCTGAATCGGGGCCGGTCATCGACACCGCAGGCGAGCCGGCTGTAGTCTCGAATAGGCTCGACATCCCTACCCATGGCGTCCGCACAGAAGCCCGTGAACTCTTAAATCGTTTCCTCGGGCGTCAACCCATCCTTAATCTCAGCGGCGAAATCGTCGGCTATGAAATGCGTATCAAGAAAGCCGCACCCCCTCCAGGAGAAGGCGCGCAACTACTGCAACAAATGGTGGATGAAATGCTGCTCTCCAGCATGGAAGATTTGAATGTGCAGAAGCTCCGTGGCGAAAAACAAATCTTTGCCACCATTTCCGCCCCCACGCTCGACACAGGATTTCTCGACCGCATGGCGGGTAACGGCATCGTGCTGATGTTCCGTCCGCCAGAAGAAGGGCCACTGGAAAATCTCATCGCGCGCTGCCAGGTGCTACACGATGCCGGCTACCGCCTTGGCCTGCAACAATTGAAATATCGGGAAGCGCTCGACGATCTACTGCCGCTGGTGGATTACATCCGCATCGACCCCACCTTGCTGAACGCGATGCAGCTAGGTGAATTGGTGGTCCAACTCCGCAGCCATGGCGATTTCGAACTCATCGCAAACCCGGTTGAATCCGAGGAGCTGTATGCGGTCTGCCGCAAGCTCAAACTCAATTTGTTCCAGGGCTATTTCTTCGCCAAGCCGCTGCCGGTTCGCGCCACCAAAGTGGACAGC
Source organism: Burkholderiales bacterium (assembly GCA_030681095.1). GTDB lineage: Bacteria > Pseudomonadota > Gammaproteobacteria > Burkholderiales > Thiobacteraceae > RBG-16-58-11. The sequence continues at coordinate 4,072 of JAUXTZ010000181.1, read as the reverse complement.
CAGCGCCTGCGCGTGATGCAACTGCTCAATCTCACCATGAACCATGCAGAAATGGCCGAGCTGGAAAAACAATTCAAGCCCGATCCCGTGCTGTCCTACAAATTGCTGCGCTTCATCAACTCGCCCGCCACCGGTTTATTGCAGCCGGTGCGCTCGGTCAATCATGCGCTTGTCGTGCTCGGCTACGACCCCCTATACCGCTGGTTGACGCTTCTGCTCTTCGCCAGCGGCCAACCCGACCACCGTACCCTGGCGCTGATGAAAAACGCCCTGGTGCGCGCGCGCCTCACCGAGTTGCTGGGGCAAAAGAAACTCAAGCCAAAAGAGCAGGATGGGCTATTCATTACCGGCATCTTCTCCTTACTCGATGCGCTGCTCAACATGCCGATGGAAACCGCTTTAGCCAGCTTGAAATTGCCGCCAGCCATCGAAGCAGCACTCACCAAGCGCGAGGGTATCTATGCACCGTATCTCGATCTCGCCATCGCCTGCGAAGAATCAGAAGACCAAGTCATCGCCACCTATGCGGCGGTCAGCGGTATCTCAGCGGAAGACATCAACCTGGCACACGTGCAAGCCTTGGTCTGGGCGGAAGAAGTGGATTTGGGAAAAGCCTAAGCGGAGTTGATCCACTCGGTTAAATGTCTCTGAGGCTTAATCGCGCTCGGGCCTGAGAATGACTACATCGGCCGAGCCGCTCTCCGCTGGAACGGCGTTGAGCAGCGAGCTCGGGTCGGACATTGCTTGCAACGACCAAAGAAAACCCCGGTCGGCGTAAATTAAATCCCACATCATGTTTGAAATACGAATACAGGCTTGCAGCGGGTTGGCGCTGCGGCTACGTTCCATATCGATGCGCCATTGAAAACTGCGCAGGCGTTGGCGCAAGTCTTCCGGTGCGCCCTCGATCAGCTTCTCGATCATTTCCTGGCGCTTGGCCTCGAATGCGGCCGGATCGTTTTGCGCCAGGCTCGCCCAATCTTCAAAATCGAATTGTTCCTCACTCATGGCCGTTCATCCAATGTGAAATTGTTTGGCTCCCTATACGCACTATAACCGAGCACTGGAAAAAAAATCTACAATGGACTTCGCTACAGACCCTATTTAGAAATTTAAAGCATAAAGCAATTATGATAAAAATCACATCCGATCTTGTCCTAGATGAATCCGAGCTAACGCTCAGCTTCGTACGTGCCTCCGGCCCCGGTGGGCAGAACGTGAACAAAGTATCGAGCGCGGTCGAGTTGCGCTTCGACGTCGCCCGCTCCCCCTCGCTGCCGGATGCGCTAAAGGAACGCTTGAAAAAGCTCGCCGGCAGGCGCCTCTCGGACGATGGCGTGCTGCTGATCGATGCGCACCGCTTCCGCACCCAGGGACTGAACCGCAAGGACGCGCTCGCGCGCTTGGTGGCCTTGCTGCAAGCCGCCGCGATCGAGCCCAAAACCAGAAAAGCCACCCGGCCCAGCCGCGGCGCACGCGAGGAACGGCTGCAAACAAAACGCAAGACAAGCCAGATTAAGCAGGCAAGGCGCACAAATATTTCCCACTCTGATTAGTGCGTTTTTCATAAATAATTACAGGCGTTTTTTATTGTGCGCTTTGCGCATATTGTTTTAGGGCCGGTTATGCCCCGGCGGGGCAGTTCCTTTTTCTTGCTTGTCCAAGCAAAAGGAACCAAAAAGAAAGACACCCCCTGCACCGCTCCCTTCGGGAGTTCCCTGCGTTGCTCGCCATGCCGGGCGGCTGCGGAACTCGCGCTACGCGCTCAGACAGTCCTCGCCGACTTCCCCCGGCATGCCTGCGCTACTCGGCGGCACAGCAAGGGGCCCCGAAAACCAAGTCAACACCAGCGGAACACCAACGCTTTGTAAATTTTCCATGATTTTGTAAAACTCAAACGCCCGCGCGAAACGGGCTGCTTTCATTCAACTCATCCACGTATTGCGCCACGCCGTGCGTTTCTCGGACCAGAAATTGGCCTACGGCGCGGGCAAATTCCGTGTCGGCCAGCCAATGAAAAGAAGGGGTCGTAACCGGCAGCAATCCCCGCGCCAGCTTGTGTTCGCCTTGCGCACCGCCTTCGAAAACTTGGAACCCGCGCGCGATGGCGAATTCCAGCACTTGGTAATAGCAGGTTTCAAAATGCAGACCGGAAACGAATTGGGTTGCCCCCCAATAGCGACCGTACAGGCGCTCGCCATCGAACAGATTTAGCGCAACTGAAACCGGCTTACCCTCCAGATAGCCGATCACGAGCAGTAGCTGATCGCGCAAACGCAGGGCGATATCGAGGAAGAAATCCAGATTCATATACGGCGGCGAATGATGGGTGCGATAGGTACGCTGATAGCAGCTGAAGAAGAAGCGCCAATCCACCTCCGAGATCTCGGCACCGACCCGATGCACAAAACTCACCCCTGCATCGCGCACGCGGCGGCGCTCCTGTTTGATCTTTTTACGCTTGTCGTGGCTCATCGTAGCCAGAAAAGCATCGAAGCTGGCATACCCCGCGTTGCGCCAATGAAACTGCACGCCCTGCCGTGGCATCAAGCCACGCGCTTCCAGCAAGCGCGCATCGGCCTCAATCGGAAATAGACAATGCCAGGAAGAAACCCCAAGCTGCCGCGCGAAGGCCAGCGCAGCATCGATCAGAAAGAATCGATCATCATCAGTATGTGCAAGCAAGCGCTTGCCTGGCACGGGTGTGAACGGAATCGCGGTCAACAACTTTGGATAATACTGCCCGCCGGCACGTGCATAAGCGTCGGCCCAGGCAAAATCGAACACGAATTCGCCGTAAGAGTCAGAGCGCAAATACAGGGGCAGCGCCCCAACTAAAGCGCCCTCGCGCTTCAGCAGCAGGTGACGCGGCAGCCATCCGGTGGCGCCGCCGACGCAGCCGGTTGTCTCCAAGGCATGCAAAAAAGCGTGGCGCACGAAGGGTTGTGGCCCCGCAAGTTCGTCCCATGCCGCTGCATCGACTTCGCTTAAAGACGAGACGATTTCGATTTGCGCTTCCGTCTTCAAGCGTTTTCCCTCACAATTTCGAATCTTTCAATAAAACCTTGCCACAGAGAACACAGAGGACACAGAGAAATTCCCTATCACTGACCGATGAGCGCGCTCTTCCTCCTCTGTGATCTCTGTGTACTCTGTGGCAAATGATTTTGTTTTTTGCACGCTTGGCGGTTAAATTTTTCACCTCGGAACAACTCAAAATGAACCTACACGAATATCAAGCCAAAGAAGTCTTGCGCGAATATGGTATCACCACGCCGCGCGGGGTCGTGATCGAGAATACCCTGCATGCTGAAGTGGCCACCAATGAGTTGGGCGGTAGCGCTTGGGTGGTCAAGGCGCAGATCCACGCCGGTGGACGCGGCAAGGCCGGGGGGGTGAAACTGGTCAAGTCGGTGGATGATTTACGCGCCGCAGCCGATGCCTTGCTCGGTAAATCGCTGGTCACGTATCAAAACGCGCCGCATGGCCAAATCGTATCGCGCGTGTTGGTGGAAGAAACCTTACCCATCGCACGCGAACTGTATTTGAGCCTGCTGGTGGATCGTGAGAGCGAACGCATCACGGTGGTCGCCTCCGCCAGCGGCGGCATGGACATCGAAGAAATCGCGCGCACCGCGCCGGAAAAGATTTTGCGCGAAACCTGCGACCCGCTCATGGGCTTGCAAGACTTTCAGTGCCGCAACCTGGCTTTTGCCTTGGGCTTGGCGGGCAAGCAAATCGGGGAGATGACGCGCTTGCTGCTCGCCGTATACCAACTCTTCTTACAGCGCGATTTATCCATGCTGGAGATCAATCCCCTGATCGTCACCCAAACCGGCGGCATCGTCGCGCTCGATTGCAAGATGATCGTGGATGATAACGCGCTGTACCGTCAGGCTGCCCTGTCCGACAAGCGCGACGTGAGCCAGGATGATGCGAAGGAAGCCGCCGCCCACGCCGCCGGCCTCAACTACATCGCACTCGCCGGCAACATCGGCTGCATGGTGAATGGCGCCGGGCTGGCGATGGCCACCATGGATTTGATCAAACTGCACGGCGGCCTCCCCGCCAA
>JAUXTZ010000180.1 GCA_030681095.1 Burkholderiales bacterium | reverse complement strand
GTGTTCGCGCCCGGCACCTCGGAAGATAAAGTGATGGAAGCCGCCATCGACGCCGGCGCGGAAGACGTAATCAGCAATGACGATGGCAGCATCGAGGTCATTACCGGCCCGCACGATTTTTCTGCGGTGAAGGACGCGCTGGAAAAGGCCGGGCTCAAAGCCGAGATCGCGGAAGTCATCTACAAGCCCACGATGGAAACCGAGCTCACGGGGGATGACGCCGTAAAAATGCAAAAATTATTGGATGCGCTGGAGAGCTTGGATGATGTCCAAGAGGTCTTCACCAGCGCGGTACTGGAAGAGACCTAAAAACGACCATTGGTCCACGAAATGCACGAAAGCAGAAAATTGCCTGCATTAGCACTTCGTCATTTTTTGTTCGTGATTTTCGTGGACAACTTTTTTGTACGGTAAATAGAGGGCCAAGCTATTCGCATTCTCGGCATTGATCCCGGCTTACGCATCACAGGCTTCGGCTTGATCGACAAGACCGGCAAGCAACTCGCCTACGTCACCAGCGGCTGCATCCGCACCCCCGACGCCGCGCTGCCGGAGCGACTCAAAACCATCCTCGACGGCCTCGCCGAAATCATTCAGCAACATCAACCCGAGCATGTCGCAGTCGAGCAAGTATTCGTCAACGTCAATCCCAAATCCACGCTGCTGCTGGGCCAAGCCAGGGGCGCTGCGATTTGCGCGGCGGTTTCCGCTAATCTGATCGTCGCCGAATACACCGCGCTGCAAGTGAAGCAAGCCGTGGTCGGCAATGGCCATGCGGATAAAACCCAGGTGCAAGAGATGGTGAAGCGCCTACTGCAACTTGCCGGCACCCCCTCGCCCGATGCGGCCGATGCGCTGGCGTGTGCGATCTGCCATGCGCATGGTGGGTTGGGTTTGGGGCAACTCTCAACCGCGGGCTATCGCGTGCGCAATGGCCGCTTGATCGGAGGTACACCATGATCGGACGCATTACCGGCGTCCTCGCCGAGAAACAACCCCCGCATGTGCTGGTGGATGTGGGCGGTATCGGCTATGAGATCGACGTGCCGATGAGCACTTTTTATAACCTGCCTGCAAGCGGTGAACGCATCACGCTCTATACGCATTTAACCATTCGCGAAGACGCTCATTTGCTCTACGGCTTCGGCACCGAAGCCGAGCGCCAAGCGTTTCGCCAACTGCTCAAAGTCAGCGGCATCGGCGCTAAAACCGCGCTCTCGGTACTCTCCGGCATGAGCGTGACCGACCTCGCCAATGCGATCGCCGCCCAAGAAACCGGACGCATCACTAAAGTGCCCGGCATCGGCAAGAAAACGGCGGAGCGTTTGCTGTTGGAATTACGCGATAAATTTTCCGCTGCGGTCGCCACGATTGCCACGACGGGTGCCGCCCCTTCCAGCGAGACAGACATCCTCAATGCGCTCAACGCGCTTGGGTATAACGACAAGGAAGCGCTATGGGCCGTGAAGCAATTGGCGCCCGATGCGTCTGTGTCGGATGGCATTCGACAAGCGCTAAAGTTGTTATCGAAGAGCTGACATGCCCACGCGCAATTTGAACGAATTTCGAGCGCGCTACAGTCTTTGCCAAAACGCGAACCCCCCAATACCTAACACATGGTCTTGAATATGCCCAATTTGGGTAGTAATATACCCAACATGGGTACGAAGACCAATGGAACGGCACATGCCAAGGCCCGTAAGAGCTTGGCCGATGCCTTGTTTTCAGCCACGCAAAAAAAGGTGCTTGGCATGCTGTTCGGCCAGCCTGACCGGAGTTTTTATGCAACCGAACTCATTAATCTGCTTGGCGTAGGCTCAGGTGCGGTGCAGCGCGAACTAGCTCGCCTGGCGGAAAGCGGGCTAGTGACAGTGCGCAAAGTGGGTACGCAGAAACATTATCAAGCTGACCCGAGTTCACCGATTTATGCCGAGTTGTGCGGCATTATGCTCAAGACTGTCGGCTTGGCCGAGCCCTTGCGCCATGCGCTGCAACCCTTCGCCGATAACATCAAAACAGCCTTCATCTACGGCTCTGTGGCGCAGGGTGCCGATACCGCAAAAAGCGATATCGACTTGATGCTGATTTGTGAAAATTTAAGCTACACGGATGTCTATGAAGCGCTGCAAGCGGCTGAGGCGAGGTTAGGCAGGCCAGTGAATCCGACACTTTATTCTCCCGCAGAGTGGGCGGAGAAACGGCAGACTGAAAGTGGATTTACTGCGAAAGTGTCCAAGCGGCCCAAGCTGTTTCTAATCGGTGGCGACCAGGAATTAACGTGAGCAAACCGGAACTAGAAAACCTGGCGCGTATCGGCAAGCTGGTGCCGGAATCGCCTTCCTCAAGGGAGTTTAACGGACTACTTGCCTCCGGCAATGCGCGGCTGGCGGATGCCAAGCGTGAGGTGAATTCACTGGCAAGCCGCTTTGATCTGGCCTACAACGCGTCTCATGCATTCGCTTTGGCTGCTTTACGCTGGCACGGCTACCGTTCGGATAATCGTTATCTGGTTTTCCAGTCCTTGCCGCATACTCTGGATTTGGCCGCGCCGCTCTGGCGGATACTGTCCAAAGCACATGAAATGCGTAATCTGGCGGAGTACGAAGGTCATTTGGAAGTAAGCGCACAGTTTCTAGTGGACTTGATCGCTGCTGCAGAGGCCGTGCAAAACGCTGCGGTAAAATTACCTAGCCCCGAGTCTTAAGACAGAAAAACGCCATGATCGAGACCGATCGCCTCATCGCCGCCACCAATCTTTCCCCGCAGGAAGAAGCGGTCGAACGCGCGTTGCGTCCGAAGATGCTCGACGAATATGTGGGCCAGCAAAAAATCCGCGAGCAACTCACGATCTTTATCCAAGCGGCGCGTCAGCGCAAAGAGGCGTTGGACCATGTGCTGTTGTTCGGCCCGCCGGGTTTAGGTAAGACCACGCTGGCGCATATTATCTCACGCGAGATGGGCGTGAATCTGCGCCTGACTTCTGGCCCGGTGCTGGAACGCGCAGGCGATCTGGCGGCACTGCTCACCAACCTCGAACCGAACGATGTGCTGTTCATCGACGAGATTCACCGCCTATCGCCGGTGGTGGAAGAAATCCTCTATCCCGCGCTGGAGGATTATCAGATCGACATCATGATCGGCGAGGGCCCGTCCGCACGCTCGGTCAAGCTCGATCTACCGCCGTTTACGCTGGTCGGCGCCACCACCCGCGCCGGCATGTTGACCAATCCGCTGCGCGACCGCTTCGGCATCGTGGCGCGGCTGGAATTTTATTCGCCGGCTGAATTGCAGCGCATCGTGACGCGCTCGTCAGGCTTACTCAATGTGCAGATTACCGATGAGGGCGCTTTTGAGATCGCACGCCGCTCGCGCGGCACGCCGCGCATCGCTAACCGCCTGTTGCGGCGGGTGCGCGATTTTGCCGAGGTGAAGGCCGATGGTCATGTCACCCCTGAGGTCGCCGATGCGGCGCTGTCGATGCTGGATGTAGATAAAAGCGGCTTCGACATCATGGACCGCAAGCTGCTCGAAGCCGTGCTCAGCAAATTTGGCGGCGGCCCGGTCGGCCTGGACAACTTGGCCGCCGCGATCGGTGAAGAGCGCGACACGATTGAGGATGTGCTGGAGCCCTTCCTGATCCAGCAAGGCTATCTGATGCGCACGCCGCGCGGCCGCATCGCTACCCCCTTGGCGTATGAGCATTTTGGCCTGAGCGCACCCGCGTCGGGTGCCAATCGCGATATGTGGGATAGCGCACAGTGAGCTTGGCACAGGAACCCTATACTTTCTCATTTCCCGTGCGAGTGTATTACGAAGACACCGATTCAGGCGGAGTGGTTTATTACGCTAACTACTTAAAATTTCTGGAGCGCGCTCGCACCGAATGGCTGCGCGCAGCGGGTTTTGAGCAGCCGGAACTCTTGCGTGACCATAATGTCATCTTTGTAGTGCGCTCCGTAGCGATAGAATATTTGCGTCCCGCGCAATTTAACGATGAACTGACGGTCACCGTACGCATGGAAAAGCTCGGGCGCAGCACGATTGAAGTATTCCAAACGGTTGAACGCAATGCGCGCCTGATCGAGGCAACGGTCAAAATTGTTTGCGTAGACGGGTTAAGCTTCAAGCCCGTCAGTATTCCACCCCATATTCGACAACCACTCGAAAGCTTGTCACCCGCATGAAAATAGAAGCGACGCCCGACTTTTCTTTCTTGACCATGATCGTGAATGCAAGCTTCATCGTGCAACTGGTGATGCTGTTGCTGCTGGTCGCCTCATTCATGTCCTGGCTGTTTATTTTCCAAAAAATGTTTGCGCTGCGTATCGCGATCAAGCAGGCGGACGAATTCGAGAAAGAATTCTGGGGCGGTGCCGATCTCAATCATATTTTCCAGAACTTGACCTCGGGGCGCTTGACCCCGCGCGGCATGGAAAAGATTTTTGAAGCTGGCTTTCGCGAATATGCCAAGCTCAAAAAACAATCCGGCCTGGATATTAGTAGTGTCATGGATGGCACGCGCCGCGCCATGCGCGCCGCCTATCAGCGCGAGGTAGATGCCTTGGAGCGCAAGCTTGCATTCCTCGCCACCGTCGGTTCGGTCAGCCCGTATGTCGGACTATTCGGCACGGTGTGGG
>JAUXTZ010000172.1 GCA_030681095.1 Burkholderiales bacterium | reverse complement strand
CTGTGGAAGCTGATGATGCGCTTGAGGTCGTAGTCTTTGATGGCTTTGAGCAGGCCGATCTGGGCGGCGAGCGATTCGCTGTCTGTCTCAATGCCCGTGCCGGTGGTGACCAGTTCCCGCTTGGCGATCCACTGCGCGATGGTGGGGTCGTCCACACCGATGATGACGACGCGGTAATCGGTGAGCAGTTTTCTTTCGATGGCTTTGCCGAACGGCAGGGCATACAGCACTTCGCCAAACAAAGCAGCATCATCCATGCCGACGACTTCGACACCGCGCTCTTCGGCGGCTTTTTTGACGTTGCTGGAGTAAGTGCGTGGGGTGGCTGTGGCGAATAGCCGCTTGCTGCTGCGTATCTGTGCGTTGTCGAGAACTGCGGTGAAGTCACTGCCAACCTTGCCTGTGCAACGGTGGGCTTCGTCCGCCACGAGCAAATCAAATGCAGGGATCGCTGGGTCGGCTTGGGCGGCGGCGATGACGGAGGAAGATTGGTAGGTGGAAAAAACCACGCGGTTGCCTGCGCCGCTGAGAAAATTCTTTACTTCATCCGCATCCGAGGTGACGGGGAAGGCGAGGTCGGCAACGCTGTGGATGGCTTCGTCGTTGCCCTTGGTGCCGACGGTTTGATCCGAGCAGACGCACAGCACCTCAAACGGGGTGGCGGCGGCAAATGTCCATTCGCGCAGTAGCTGGGACAGCAGCCCCAGGGACGGAACCAGTACCAGGGTGCGTTGCGCGTTCAGGTGTTCCTTGATCCAGAGCGTGACGTAAGTTTTTCCCGTGCCGCAGGCCATGATGAGCTGGCCACGGTCTGCGGTTTGCAGACCGTGCACAACAGCGGCGCGGGCTTCGATCTGGTGGTCGCGTGGCGTGGGTGGTGCTTTGCGCTTGGCTTGCGCCAGTTCGCCGAGGTTGGCGGGGTACTCCAGCACGGAGCGTTCAAAGTCGGACAGCAGAAAACGAACGACGGGCTTTTCCTGCGCTTCACAAACTTGCCGGGCATTGCCGCCAATAAAATCTGTCGTGGCTATCAGCAGGCGGTGGTGAATGCCTTTGCGGTTGGATTCGCTGAGGAATTTGTCCACATCGTGTTTGGTGATGTGATAGTCGGGCGAATAGCACTTGGCCTGAACTGCCCAGCTTTCGCCGTTCTTGTGACGGAATACGAGGTCGATACCGCAATCCATCCCCCAGCGTTCCGGCCATTCATCCCACAGCCACACTTGGTCAACTTGGGTTGACCATTCAGGATCGGCTTTGAGAAACCATTTGACGAAGTGCTCGAACTGTTTGCCCCGCTTGGATGGGTCGTCATCAAGACTGTTGTAGAAATCAGAAAATTGACCGGCCAAAATTTCAGTACCTTGCCGTTTGGCAAACCGTTTTTACTAAGAGAATATGCATTTAATGCTACCAGCCATGTATCTCCGGGACTATGGATAAAAAGAACCTATGTGCAATCCAACACAAATGCAAATTTTTGCGTGATCCAGTTTCTAACTGAAATCAGCCGTGTATTACGAATACCCAAAAAAATTTAGATAGATGGCAGCGTGATCCGCGCTTCCAAGCCGCCACCCGGCCGCGTCAGCAGTTCGAGTTTTCCGCCATGCATGTGCGCGATGTGTTCCACGATCGCGAGCCCTAAGCCTGCGCCGGATTGGCCGCTGCGCGCGCTATTCAGACGCGAGAAGGGTTGCAGTGCGGCATCCACTGCTTGGGCTGGTATGCCCGGCCCGCGATCCAATACCGAAAGTGTGACGGTGCTGCCGCTGTGCGCGGTCTGAATCGTGACCTCCGTGCTGCCGTGATTCAAGGCATTGTCCAACAGGTTGCTCAACAGGCGCTGCATGGCAAGCGGGCGCAGCGCGAGCGTGGGCAGTGTGCCGAGCTCGGTGGCGATGGATTTGCCGCTACGGGCATAACGCGCGCAGGTCGCTTCAATCAGCTGATTTAAATCCACCGTTTCCAGCGGCTCGCTTTCTAGGCCGCGCGCGAAGGCTAGGAATTGGCCGACGATGGCGTCCATGTCCTCGATGTCTTGCACCATGCCGCTTTGCGTGGCGGCATCGATTTTTCCTTGCAGCATTTCTACCGCCAGCCGCAAGCGGGTGAGGGGAGTACGCAGGTCGTGCGAGACGCCGGCCAGCATTACCGTGCGCGCTTGATGCAGGCGCAGCAGATCGGCGTTCATCTGATTGAAGCTGCGGGTGAGGGTGCGCAGCTCCGCCGGGCCTTGCTCGGGAACCGGATCGGCTTGTTCGCCCAGGCCGATGCGCGCCGCAGCTTGGGCCAAGGCTTGCACCGGGCGATTGATGCGCGAGGCGATAAACCACGCGCCGATCAGCGCCAGCGCCAGGCTCAACGTACCCCACATGATCCACTGCAGTGGAATCATGCGCGCGACTTGTACGCGCGGCATGGCGACCCAGTATTCATCGTCCTCGATCTTGAAGCTGACCCACAGGCCTGCAACACCGCGCCGCCCGAAAGAGACTTGGGTATCCGCGCCTAGGCGCTGCTTGATGTGCTGCTGTACCAGTTTAAAGAAAGGGCGCTGCGGTTGAAGGCCGGCCGACTCGCCGGGGAAGGCGGGATAGATTCGGATGCCTTCTTGTTGATGTAGCTCCATCAAGAAAAAACGCCGCTTGGCGGGCTGCACTGCGATCAGCGCCGTGCGCGTCAACTGCACCACACTGGATGCTTGCTGGGCAATTTGTTGGGCGCGCGGTTCGCGTTCGAGCCAGCGCACCATGGTGAACCAGGCAAGCTGGCTGATGATGATCAATAGCGCGAGCAGCATCACCGTGCGCCACAGCAAAGATTGCGGCCAAAGCTTCATCTTAGAAACGCCAGTTCAAACCGCCAAGACGCCAAGAGCGCCAAGCAACACAAAGGCTTTTTGAGTTTTCTGCAACCGCCCATTGGGTGATGTGCATGAATCCGCCAAAACCTTAGCGCATCTTGGCGCTCTTGGCGTCTTGGCGGTTTGATAGCAATTTTGGGGTTCATGGCGCGGGCACCCCATCGGGTACGAATACATAGCCGAAGCCCCATACGGTTTGGATGTAGCGCGGCTTGGTCGGGTCGTCTTCGATCAGCTTGCGCAGGCGGGAGATTTGTACATCAATGCTGCGGTCGAATGCTTCGTGCTCGCGGCCGCGCGCCAGCGCCATCAGCTTGTCGCGCGATAAGGGTTGACGCGCATGCGTGACGAGTATCTTGAGCAGCGCGAATTCGCCGGTGGTGAGCGCAAGCGCGTTGCCTTGTTTGCTGAAGCCGCGCGTCGCCAAATCAAGCAGGAAGGGGCCGAACGCCACGCTGCCTGGCTGCGCCTCCGGCGCGCCGCTGGGCAGGGCAGGTGCTTGGCGGCGCAAGATGGCGTGGATCCGCGCCAACAATTCACGCGGGTTGAAAGGCTTGGGCAGGTAATCGTCGGCCCCCATCTCCAGGCCGACAATACGATCGATTTCGTCGCCCTTGGCGGTGAGCATGATGATGGGAATGCGCTCGCCGTTGCCGCGCAGCCGCCGGCATATGCTTAGGCCATCTTCACCTGGCAGCATGAGATCGAGCACGATCAGATCATAGCGGGAACGCGTGAGCTTCTTATCCATCTCAGCGCCATCATTCACCAACTCCACGGTGAAACCTTGCTCGGCTAAGTATTTGCCGAGCAAGTCACGCAGGCGGAGATCGTCGTCCACCACTAATAAGCGATGTTGGGGGGAATTCATGGTGCTAATGCTAACGGGAGCCGGGCTGGGGGAGAAGCACAATGTGACGAGATGTTGCTTGGGCGGGGCTTTGTAACAAATTTTTACAATTTCACCCTGGACGGAAACAGATTATTTACAGCCAGGGCCTACGATGCAGCCATCGGGAAAGCGTATCTCGATTTCACCTAACCTTTAAGGAGATTCATCATGAAAACGACTATTAGCTTGCTGTTAGCCTCCCTCGCTCTTATTGCCGGCCAAGCCTATGCCGAACAAGGTGCGCGCCAACACCGTCCGCGCGACCCCGGCGTGAATCAGCGCCAACATAACCAGCAACATCGGATCAAGCAAGGTGTGCACTCCGGGCAGCTGACCAAGGAAGAAACCAGAGACTTGCGCAGCGAACAAAAGGCAATTCGCCAGGAAGAGCGCGCTTATAAGGCCGACGGCAAACTGACCAAAGAAGAGCGTAAAGATCTGCATCAGGATATGAATGATCTTTCCAAGGACATTTATCAAGAGAAGCACGACGCTGACGTGCGTCCGAAAGCGGTTAAATAAACATCAATCGAATTGGAGATGATCATGAGCAAATACCTTGCGATGTTATTAGCGCTTGGCCTATCGAGTGTGGTGATCGGTGCCGAGCCGCCAGCCAAGGCTGAGCGCGGGGCCAAGCCCTGCATGGAAGCGAAGCAGCATTTTCAGCGTCTCGACCAGGATGGCAATGGCGCGATCAGCCGCGAGGAAGCCAAGACCAACCCGCGTATGGAGAAGGGCTTCGAGGCCATGGATGCCAATCAAGATGGTCAAGTGACGGAGGCCGAATCTCGTGATTACGCCAAAACGCGCATGGAGCAGTATCGCGAAAAGGCGAAGACGGAGATGAAAGCGCGCTGGGATAAAGCCGATGCGAACAATGATGGCATGCTGAGCCGCGATGAAGCCAAAGCCTCGCCCCATGTCGCGAAACATTTTGATGCGATGGATGCCGACAAGAATGGCCCAGTCAGCACGCAGGAAGTCGCTGAATATGTAAAAACGCATCGATCGCGTGAGGGTGGTGGTCGGGGTTAACCGGTTGTTGAGAAATGCCCTCTCCCCCGGCCCCTCCACCCGCAAGAGGTACGCCGGTGGGTGCCCCGCTGCTTCGCAGTGACCCTTCCGCAGTCCCGCAAGCGGGAGAGGGGTGTTTAGAAAGGCGGAAGAAGCGGAATAAAAGTAAGCTCCCCTCTCCCGCCTGCGGGGGAGGGGCCGGGGGAGGGGGAGAATCCATGCGTACCTTCATTAGTTTTCTATTTGCCTTGACCACACTCACCGTGCAAGCGGCGGGCATGGGCTACGACGATGCGCGCCACTTGTTGGCGCGCACCGGCTTTGCACCGACCGAATCGGAAGTGCAAACCTACGCCAAGCTTTCACGCGCACAAGCGGTCGATAAGCTGCTGAGCGAGACGCGCGCCGAGGCGCAAACGCTGCCGCCGTCATGGGTGAGTGAGCCGCCGACGCCATTGCGCGCCATCAAAGATTTGTCGGAGGAAGAGCGCAAGCAATTCCAACGTCAGCAGATGGAGCGTGGCGTGGCGCTGCGCAGCTGGTGGTACCAGGAAATGCTCGTCACCCCTACACCGCTCACCGAGCGCATGACGCTGTTTTGGCACAACCACTTCGTCTCCAGCCAGCAAAAGGTCAAATCGGCGCAGCTCATGTATCGCCAGCATGTGTTGCTGCGCAGCTACGCGCTGGGGAATTTCGGCGAGCTGTTGCATGCGGTGTCAAAAGACCCGGCGATGATTCTATATTTGGATAACGCCACCAATCGGCGCGGCCAGCCAAACGAGAATTTCGCGCGTGAAGTGATGGAACTGTTTACCCTCGGCGTGGGGCAATACACCGAACAAGATATCAAGGAAGCGGCGCGCGCATTCACCGGCTGGAGTTTGGATCGCGCCAACGGCGAGTTCCACTTCTATCGTCTCCTGCACGATGGCGGCACGAAGACGGTGCTGGGGCGCAGCGGCGATTTCGACGGCGACGCGGTGCTCGATATTCTGCTGGCGCAGCCGCAAACCGCCGAATTCATTAGCGCGAAGCTCTGGCGCGAATTCGTCTCACCCGATCCTGATGTGAAAGAAGTACAACGCCTCGCCCGTATCTTGCGCGAGGCGCGTTACGAAATTAAACCGCTATTGCGTGCTTTGTTTAGCAGCGAGGCATTTTACGTACCGGCCAACCGAGCGCGGCTCATCAAGTCGCCGGTGGATTTGCTGGTGGGCACGCTGCGCCAATTCGGCATCGAAGGCCTGGATACGCGGCTGCTGGTTTTCTCCGGACGCCAGTTGAATCAAGATTTATTCGGGCCACCCAATGTGAAAGGCTGGCCGGGCGGCGATGACTGGATCAACAGCACCACGCTGCTGGCGCGCAAGCAATTCATGGAGCGCATTTTCCGTGCCGAGGAAATGCCGCTTGATCGACGCACATTGCGTGAGGAGATGGGGCCAGGCGCAGCACGCGCGATGGCGGGGCAGGCCATGTTGGCGAACTTGCGCTTCGATGTGCCAGCCTTTTTCGGTGCATTCAAAGGCGGCGAGGCGCAACAGCGCGCCAGCGTGGAACGCCTGGTGTTAAGCAGCCCCGCTTCCCACAAACCCGCTGCGAGCGAGCGCATGGAGTTCATTCGCCAACTCGTACTTGATCCCGTTTACCAATTGAAATAGCCAGGAGATAGCCATGTTGCGTCGCAATTTTCTGCAAGGCCTTGGCCTGATTCCGTTTGTTAGTACTTTGCCAAATCTGGCATTCGCCGCTGCACCGGCGGCCAATTACCAGCGCTTGCTGGTGTTGATCGAGTTGAAAGGCGGCAACGATGGCTTGAATACCGTGGTGCCTTATGCCGACCCGGCTTATGCCGCCTTGCGTCCGCGCATCGGCATCAAGCGCGACGAAGTGATTCAACTCGATGAAAAGTTCGGCCTGCATCCGGCGCTGCTGCCGTTGAAAAATCTGTGGGATCAGCGTGAGTTGGCCATCGTGCAAGGCTTGGGATATCCGCAGCCGAATTTATCGCATTTTCGCTCGATCGAAATTTGGGATACCGCATCTGCCGCCAACGAATACCTGAACGATGGCTGGCTGACGCGTACGTTTGGCACAAGCCCAGTGCCGAAATCCTACGCGGCCGATGGCGTGGTGATCGGTTCGCAAGATTTTGGCCCCTTGACGGGCGCCGGTGCGCGTGCGATCGCCTTGACCAATACGGAACAATTTTTACGCCAGGCGCGCTTGGCGGACGAAGCGCAGACCCAGACGAAAAATGCCGCTTTGGCGCATATTATGAAAGTGGAAGGCGATATCGTGCAGGCGGCGAGCGGCCTGGCCGGCAATCACGCATTTCGCACAGAATTTCCCAAACACGCCTTGGGCAATGCCCTCAAAACTGCCGCCCAGGTAGTTGCTGGCAAAGCCGGAGTGGCGGTGGTGCGTGTTACGCACAATGGTTTCGATACCCATCAAGGCCAAGCGAATATTCAACAGCGGCTGCTGAAAGAGTTAGCCGAGGGTCTGGCCAGTTTCAAAACGGCGCTGCAGGAGATCAACCGTTGGGACAATACGCTCATCATGACCTATGCCGAATTTGGCCGCCGCGCGCAAGAGAATGGCAGCAACGGTACCGATCATGGCACGGCGAATACGCATTTCGTGCTGGGTGGGAAAGTGAAAGGAGGCTTGCACGGCCAAGCACCGAGCTTGACCCGGCTCGAAGGCGGCAACCTGGTGCATAGCGTGGATTTTCGCAGCCTGTATGCGACGGTGATCGAAAAATGGTGGGGCGCGGATGCGAAATCCGTGCTGGGCGGCAAATACCCCACGCTGGATCTGTTGAAAACGTAATCTCGCCACCGACGGGGGGTGTAGCGCCGGCATCCCTGCCGGCAGTTTTGCGCCATGTTCCCGACGCTATCCGTTCGAGCCCCATGCTAAGGCTTTATAATGCCGAGATGCGCATCCTGGCTCTCGACACCTCCACCGAATATCTCTCCCTCGCCCTGCAACTCGACGGCGAAATCATCTGCCGCGAGTCGCACGCGGGTATTCGTCATTCCGAATTGATCTTGCCGATGCTGGAGGTGTTGTTGGTCGAGGCCGGCGTGAGCTTGCAAAGCCTCGATGGCATTGCCTTCGGCCAAGGGCCGGGGACGTTCACCGGCATCCGCATCGGCTGCGGCGTGGCCCAGGGCTTGGCCTTCGGCGCCGATTTGCCGGTGGTGGGCATTGCCACTTTGCTGGCCCTGGCTGAAAGTGTGGAACAGGATTGCGTTATAGCCTGTCTCGACGCGCGCATGGGCGAGGTGTATCACGCCGCTTACCGGCGCGAGGAGGGCGACTGGCGTGAAATTCATGTGCCCGGCTTATATGCGCCACACGCGGTGCCCGCCGTTGAAGGCTTCGATTGGGTCGGCGTCGGCAGCGGTTTTCGGGTGGGCGAGGGCGCGTTGCGCCAACGCTTCGCCGGACAGTTGAGCCAGGTGTTCGATGATCGCTTTCCGCATGCGCGCGAGATTGCGAGCTTGGGCAGCCGGCAGTTAAACCTAGGCCGTGGCGTGCCCGCGTGGGAAGCGGCGCCGCTGTATATT
>JAUXTZ010000273.1 GCA_030681095.1 Burkholderiales bacterium | reverse complement strand
ATGACCGTTTCAACTTCCTGATCGGTCAATGTTTTTTCAGTATCCTGCATCAATATCCGGAATGCAAGACTTTTCTTACCAGAATCAATGCCTTTGCCGCTATACAGGTCGAAAATAGCCAAGTCCGTGACCCATTCCGGCGCGCTTTCACGCATCGCGACCAGCAACGCCTCAGAATCGATATTTTCGTCGACGATCACCGCAATATCGCGACGAACAGGGGGAAATTTCGCAATTTCGGTGAACTTAGGCAAGCGACAGGCAAGGATTGCGCTTAACTCCAATTCGAACAATACCGGCGTTTGCGGCAGCGCATATTGCTGCACCCATTTCGGATGCAAGGCCCCGATCCACCCTATCGCTTTGCCGCCCAGCAGCACGCGCGCCGATTGCCCCGGATGCAACGCCGGATGGGACGCAGCTTCGAAGCGCGCCACTTCGGGCCAGAGCAAGGCTTCCAGATCACCCTTCAAATCGAAAAAATCGACCTCACGCGCTTTATCGCCCCACTGCTCGGGAAGCGCCGCGCCATAACACAAAGCCGCCAAGCGCATCACTTGCGCCAAACCATGCTCCGTCGCTTCGAACACGCGGCCGATTTCAAACACACGCAGCCGCGGCTGCTTGCGATTGAGATTGAAACGCAGGACATCCACCAAGCCACCCCACAGAATAGAGCGCATCACGCTCATCTGCGCGGCAATCGGATTTTTCAACACCACCGGATGCGCATTGCCCGCGAGGTCCGCTTCCCAACTCGGCTCAACGAAGCTGTAGGTGATGACCTCTTGATAGTCGCGCGACACTAGGCGCGCGCGCAACTGTTCCTCCGGTCGCGCCGCATCGGGCTTAGGCAGCAAGTCGAGTCGCGCGCGGGGCGGCACGGCGGGAATATTGTCATAGCCGAACAGACGAGCGATCTCCTCGATCAAGTCTTCTTCAATGGCCAAATCAAACCGATAGCTGGGCGGCGTAACCTGAAACGTATCGCCTTTCGTCTCAACACCAAGATGCAGCCGCTTAAGCAAGCTTTCTATCTGGCTATGGCTGAGATCCAGGCCTAAAACTTTACACGCACGCTCGGCGCGCAGGCGAATCGGATTGCGCGCGGGCAGTTGACCGATCACTTCCGTCACCGGCCCCGCTTGGCCGCCGCAAATTTCCAGCATCAACTGGGTCGCGCGTTCGATGCACGCACGGGTCGATGCAAAATCCACCCCGCGCTCAAAACGATGCGAAGAATCAGTGGATAAGCCCAAGCGCCGCGCACGTCCGGCAATGATGTCGGGCGTGAAAAAAGCTGATTCCAGAAACACATCGCGCGTACTGTCATCCACCGCAGTTTCCGCACCACCCATGATTCCCGCCAGGGCCACGGCGCGCGCGTCATCGGCAATGACCAGCATGTCCGCTTCTAGTGTCACAGTCTGGTCGTTAAGCAGTTTGATTTGCTCCCCCGCTTTGGCCATGCGCACCGTGATGCCGCCTGTTAATTTGGCGAGATCAAAAGCGTGCAGGGGTTGTCCTTGTTCGAGCAAGACATAATTGGTGATATCCACCACGGCGCTGATGCTGCGCAGGCCGCTACGCGCAAGACGCTTGACCATCCAATCGGGCGTCGCCGCCTTGGCATTCACGCCAAGCACGATGCGACCACAGTAGCGCGAACAGGCGTCTGGCGTCTGGACTTTTACCACCAGCGTCGCGTCATGCGCAGCGTTCACTGGCTCGATGGCCGGGAGCGTCAAGGCGTCGCCGGTAATGGCCGCCACTTCGCGCGCCACGCCGGTAACACTTAAGCAGTCGCTCCGATTCGGGGTCAGCTTGATTGTATAAAGTTGATCGTTGAGATCAAGGTACTCGCGAATATCGCTGCCTACTGGCGCATCGGACGGTAATAGCAATAAGCCGGGTGCCTCTTCGGCCAGGCCTAACTCCTGTTCCGAACACAGCATGCCAGCCGACTCTACGCCGCGCACCTTGGCTTGCTTGATGGTGATCTTGGGTAATACTGCACCGACCAGCGCACACGGCACTTTTGCGCCGGCATGCACGTTGGCCGCACCGCAAACGATTTGCAGCGGCACACTCTGCCCGACATCGACTTGGCATACGTTCAGACGATCGGCGTCGGGATGCTTCGCGAGCGACAGCACATGCGCCACCACTACTTTGTCGAAAGGCGGTGCGGCCGGTTCCATTGCCTCGACTTCCAGGCCCGCCATGGTGAGTGCGTGACCCAGCGCCTCGCTATTGAGCGCAGGATTGACGTAAGTGCGTAGCCAGTTCTCGGAGAATTTCATGTGACTAGTTAAATTGTTTCAAAAACCGCAAATCGTTCTCAAAGAACAATCTCAAATCATTCACCCCATAGCGCAGCATCGCCAGGCGCTCAACCCCCAGCCCAAAAGCGAAGCCGATGTATTTTTCGCTGTCGATGTTCACGTGCTTCAGCACATTCGGATGCACCATGCCGCAACCGCCGATCTCAAGCCAACCGCCATTCCAGCTCATGTCTATTTCGGCCGATGGCTCGGTGAAGGGAAAAAACGACGGACGGAAACGCACCTGCAAATCGTCACGCTCAAAGAAGCGTTGCAGAAAATCCTGCACCACCCCTTTCAGATTAGCGAAACTCACCTGCTCGTCCACCCATAAGCCTTCCACCTGATGAAACATGGGCGAATGGGTCGCATCCGAATCCACGCGATAAACCCGACCCGGCGCGATGATTTTCAGCGGCGGCTCATGGTTCTGCATATAGTGCACTTGCACCGGCGAGGTATGGGTGCGCAGCACATGCTTGTCGTCCACATAGAAGGTGTCGTGCATCGCCCGCGCCGGATGATTCTCAGGAATATTCAATGCGGTGAAATTGTAGAAATCGGTTTCGATCTCGGGGCCATCCGCCACATCGAAACCGATCGATCGGAACAAGGCCTCGATGCGCGATAAGGTGCGCGTCACCGGATGCAGACCGCCCACACCCAAACCGCGACCGGGTAGCGTTACATCGAGTGCTTCTTGTGCGAGTTGCGCTTCCAGTGCCTGCGCTTTGATCGCGTCGCGTCGAGCGTTGAGCGCGTCCTCTATCTGCTGCTTGGCGACATTGATGCGGGCGCCTGCGGCTGGTCGCTCCTCGGCGGAGAGCGTTCCTAGCGTTTTCATCAACAAGGAAATCTCACCGGTTTTACCTAACCACTTGGCTTTGGCATTTTCCAGATCAGCAGCCACCGTGATAGCGGCCAGCGTGCTGATCGCATCTTGAACAATGGCGTCGAGATTTTCGATTGAAGACATATCGGCTTTTGAAATAAAAAAGGAGGCGTTTCCGCCTCCTTTTTTGGACTTGCTTACTTAAGCTGCGAGGCTTGCCTTGGCTTGCTCTGCAAATTTCGCAAAAGCAGGTTTGTCGAACACCGCCAGATCGGCCAACATTTTACGATCGACTTCGATCATGGCGCGTTTTAAGCCATTCATGAAGCGGCTGTAGTTCAGGCCGCATTCACGCGCACCCGCATTGATACGCGCAATCCATAATGAACGGAATTGGCGCTTGCGCTGGCGACGATCGCGATAGGCATATTGCCCGGCTTTCATCACCGCTTCTTTGGCGATGCGATATACATTACCCCGGCGGCCGCGATAACCCTTGGCCAGGTCCAGGACTTTTTTGTGACGCGCTCGGGCGGTTACACCACGTTTAACTCTTGGCATAGTGTTCTCCCTTTACGCGTACGGCATCATTGAGCGCACGCGGCGCACATCTGCCACATGAACTGCGGAC